>JALYVC010000410.1 GCA_030853445.1 Actinomycetota bacterium
TCGTCCTCGTCCTCGTCGTCCTCGTCGACGTCGACGAGGAGCGGCGTCATGACCTCGGTAGCGAGGAAGAGGGCCTCGTCGTAGTCGTCGAAGGCGTCGGCCAGATCGAGCGCGGCGGCCACGACTCCCGGGTCGTCAGGGTCACGGCGGGTGGTGGAGACCTCGAGGTGTCGCTCGAAGGCAGCGACGAGGAGGGACAGCGCAGCGCGCGGGTCGGCGGACATGTGTCGACCGTATCGCCCCATGGGTGAGAATGGCTCCTGATGATGGAGTACGAGTACCGCGTCCTGACCTTCTCCCGCGACATGACCCGTGCCGAGGTGCGGCGCGCCCTCGTGGACCATGCCGAGTACGGGCAGTGGGAGCTGGCCCGCACGGTGACCTACCTCGGTGGTCTGCGCAGGGCGTGGCTGCGTCGCAAGATCATCCGGGTGCGTCGCACGGCCTGAGCGGGGGCGCCGTCGGCGTCCGAGTCGGCGCGGGCTCCTGCCCACCTCCACGCGGACTCCAACAGCCTGAGGCGGCCTCAGGCACGGTCGAGGAAGTCGCGCATCACCGTGGCGCCGAAGACCAGCGACTCGACGGGCACCCGCTCGTCGATCCCGTGGAACATCGGGGCGAAGGGCAGGTCGGCCGGCAGCCGCAGCGGGGCGAAGCCGTAGCCGGTGAGGCCGAGCAGAGCCAGGGCCTTGTTGTCGGTGCCCCCGGAGAGGCAGTAGGGCAGGACGGCGGCGCCGGGGTCTGCGGCCAGCAGCGACTGCTTCATCGCCTCGACCAGACTGCCGCTGAAGGGGGTCTCGAGCGCGATGTCCCGGTGCAGCACCACGACCTCGACGAACTCTCCCGCCAGCTCGCGCACCGTGGCCATCAGGTCGTCCTCGTGACCGGGCAGGAAACGGCAGTCGAGGTTGGCGGTCGCCGACTGCGGGATGACGTTCTGCTTGTAGCCCGCCTGCAGCATGGTGAAGTTCGCGGTGTCGCGCAGGGTGCCACGCACGAAGCCTGCCGCACCCGGGATCGAGGCGAGCAGCCTCTCGAGACCGGCGTCGTCGGCATAAGGGATGCCGGTGATCGCGCTGAGACCGTCGAGCAGCTCGCGCACCGACGCGACGTACTCCCCCGGCCACGGGTGGGCGCTGATGCGGTCGATGGCCTGGGCCAGCCGCACCACGGCGTTCTCGTCGTTGGGCACCGAACCGTGCCCGGCCCGGCCGTGGGCGTGCAGCTCGAGCCACGCGATGCCCTTCTCGGCCGTCTGCAGGAGATAGGCGCGGGTCGGCTCCCCTGTGGCGTGGTGCGGCACCGTGACGCTGTAGCCACCCACCTCGCTGACCGCCTCGGTCGCCCCCTCGAACCACTCGGGGTGCTGCTCGACGGCCCAGTGGGAGCCCTTGGTGCCCCCGGCCTCCTCGTCGGCGAAGAAGCAGAAGGTCGTCGTGCGGGCCGGCTTGGCGCCGGTGCGGGCGAGGTCGCGCACCGCCGCGATGATCATCGCGTCCATGTCCTTCATGTCGACCGCGCCGCGGCCCCAGATGCACCCGTCGCGCTGCTCGGCGCCGAAGGGGTCGGCCTGCCAGTCGGCCGCGTTGGCTGGCACGACGTCGAGATGCCCGTGCACGACCAGGCCGTCGCGCGAGGGGTCCTCGCCCTCGAGCCGCACCATGACGTTGGCCCGGCCCTTCTCGCTCTCGACCAGCACCGGGTCGAGACCGACCTCGGTGAGCTGGCCCACGACGTACTCCGCCGCCTCCCGCTCCCCCGGGCCCGACCCGTCGCCGTAGTTGCTCGAGTCGATGCGGATGAGGTCGGCGCAGATGCGGGCGACCTCGTCCTCTGGACGGATGGGGCCGCTGGGACGGCTGGGCGAAGCAGAGGAGATGTCGGCCATGCGTCCCACCCTAGGTCCAGCGTGGGAGGCTGCCGAGGAGGGCGTGCCGGCTCACGTGCGTGGAGGGCAGGTAGGCCTCGAAGGCGTAGGTCTTCGACGGGCCCCCGGGCCAGCTCGGCCCGCCTCGGCCAGGGTCTGGCATCGGGAACGTGGCTCTCGAGCACCTCCAGGCCTGCAGGTGACGTCTCGACGGCTCTTGCATGGTGGAGGATACTTTCCGCATGACGACAGGGAGGCCGCCGGGGGTGCAGTCGCTCGGCCGCGCTTTCGAGATCCTCGAGCTGATGGCCGATGCCGGTGGGACCGCCAGTGTCTCGCAGCTCGCCGCGCAGGCCGCGCTCCCCCTGCCGACGATCCACCGGCTGCTGCGCACGCTGGTCGACCTCGGCTACGTGCGGCAGGAGCCGTCGCGTCGCTACACCCTGGGCCCGCGGCTGATCCGGCTCGGCGACGCCAGCTCACGGATGCTGCGATCCTGGTCGCAGCCGCTGCTCGTCGAGCTGGTCGACGCCCTGGGCGAGTCGGCCAACCTCGCGATGCTCGACCGCGACGAGGTCGTCTATGTCGGTCAGGCACCGTCGCGGCACTCGATGCGGATGTTCACCGAGGTGGGGCGCCGGGTGCAGCCGCACTGCACGGCCGTCGGCAAGGCCATCCTCGCCACCCGGAGCGACGCCCAGGTCCTGGGCCTGCTCGCGCGCTCGGGGATGCCGGCGCGGACGGTGCACACCCTCACCGACCCCGACGCGTTCACGGCCGAGCTCGCGCGCGTGCGGGAGCAGGGGTACGCCGTCGACGAGGGCGAGCAGGAGATCGGCGTGCGCTGTGTCGCGGTGGTCGTGCCCGATGCACCGACCCCCCTCGCGATCTCGGTGTCCGGGCCGACCGGACGGATGACCGACGCCCTCATCGCCCGGGCCGTGCCGGTGCTGGAGGACGTGGCCGCACGTCTGTCGTCAGAGCTCGCCGCCACGGGCTGAAGGCCGTCTGGGAGGGGCCTGTGAGCTGACCGTTAGCACCGAGCGACCTACGTGCAGAACGGAGCTGGGTGTCGGGACCTAAGGCCCGCCCATCGGCCTCCGGAGGCGCCTAGCGTCGGCAACGCCGACGGCCACCCGACCGCCGGCCACGCTGTCCGAGGAGGCCGCCATGCCGGCGCTGACGTCGTCCACCACCCTGGTCACGAGCTACGTGAACGTGGGGGTCATCCACATCTCGTGGGCCAACCTCGCCGTTATCGGCGCGATGGTCCTGCTCTTCGTGCTGGTGCTCGTCCTGCCCTTCCCCGGCCACCACCCCCGTCGCGACGGGAGCGGACGGTGACCACCCTCAAGCCGCCCGGAGCCGACCCCGCCAGGTCGACCCACGCCCCACGCACCGACGACCGGGACTTCCCGGAGGGCAGCTGGACGGCCTGGCTGCGAGACCGGATCACCCACCTGGTCCCTCCCGGGCAGGCCCTGCCCGATCGTCAGCCCTCCTACGTCGCCTCCTGGGCCTACGTCCTGGGCGTGCTCACCCTCGCCTCGCTGGTGGTCGTCGTCGTCAGCGGCTGCGTGCTGGCTGCCGGCGGCACGACCTGGTGGCACGTGGCGTCACTGGGGCACTTCGTCAACTCGCTGCACCTGTGGTCGGTCGAGCTGTTCTTCGCGTTCATGGTCGTGCACCTGTGGTCGGCGTTCTGGATGGCTGCGTGGCGTGGCCACCGGGGGCTCACCTGGGTGACCGGAGCCATCGCCTTCCTCGGTTCCATCGGGACCGCGTTCACCGGCTACCTCTCCCAGACCAACTTCGACGCGCAGTGGATCTCCGCCGAGGCCAAGGACGGCCTCAACTCGGTCGGAATCGGCGCCTTCTTCAACGTGCTCGACCCCGGCCAGATGCTGCTGTGGCACGTGACCCTGCTGCCGCTGCTGGTGGGCCTGCTCGTCGTCGTGCACCTCGTGCTCGTGCGGCGACACGGGGTCGTCCCCCCCATCGGCGGGCCGCTCGACCTCGACGCGCACGACCGGCCACCCACCCCACCCACCGAGGACCGGGCCCCGAGGAGCGCGTCATGACCGCCGCCGTCCCCCTTCCGTCGGCGCCCCGCCGGGTGTCGGCCACCGCGCCCGCCACCGCAGCGGCCACCCGTCCCTACGACCTGGTCAAAGAGCTCGTGATCGCCCTCGTCGTGGTCGTCGTGCTCACCATCGGCCTCGCCGCCGCGTTCTCCTCACCTGACGAGAAGGCGGTCACCATGAGCGCGTGGGCCGCCGCCGCGCCGAACGACGTCCTGGCCACGGCCACCGGTGAGCTCGCGGGCACGACGACGAGCGCAGGATACGGCGCCCCCTACAACACCGCCTCCGACGGCCAGCTGCTCGGGCCGCTGACCCTGCAGAAGTGGGGTGGGGTGCGGATCCCGGTCGACTCGGCCGAGGACCTCGTGCTGAGCCCCCTGCGCCACTCGGCGACCGGCGACACCGCCCTGACGGGCGCGCTGCGCACCTGGGACCTCGCCACCGTCGACCAGCGCACCGCGTGGGCCTCGACCTACGCCGACGCCCTGGCCGCCGCTCCGGAGGGAGACCCGGCCAAGGTCCCGGCCGGAGCCTACGGGTCGGTGCCGGGGCTCGCCAGGTCCTTCCTGCGGCTCGCCTCGTCCGGTGGGCTGGAGGGCTCGCTCACCCAGAACGGCACCTTCTACGGCAGCGACGCGACCCGCTCGCTGCTCCTGCTGTCCGACGGGGCCTACCTCGAGGACCAGGCCCGCGCCCAGAGCCTCGGCGGAGACCAGTGGGGAATGATGAACGAGACCGGGAACTACCCGGGTCAGCCGTGGATGTGGCTCTACACCTTCTGGTACCAGATCCCGCCGTTCTCGACCTCCGACAACGCCGACGCCCAGGTCTGGGGGTTGATGATGCTGCTGAGCCTCGGGCTGGTCCTCGTGCCCTTCATCCCCGGGGTGCGCTCGATCCCCCGTAGGGTCCCGGTGCACCGGCTGATCTGGCGGGAGGGAGCCCGCCACTGACGCAGCGACCGGTCAGCCCGGGGTCCACAGCACCACGAGCAGGCCCTCCCGGGTCGTGCCGGGTGGGTTTGCCGCACGGTGGCGGCGCCGCGGTGCAGGTCCCCGGGCGACGACGCTCAGGGGCGCACGGCGACCAGGAGCGCCAGCTCCCCCTGCTGCACGACCTCGTCGCGCTGGTTGGTGAGGGTGAAGGCGCGCCGGAGCACCCCGGTGGTTCCCGAGCTGGTCAGCCTCGTGCCGAGGATCGCGACCCGACAGCGCACGGTGTCACCCACGAGCACCGGTGCCACGAAGCGCCATCCGTCGACCCCGAGGAGAGCCACCGACGACTCCTCGAAGACACCGAGCCGCGATGCGAGGCCCAGCGCGACCGACAGGCCGAGCGCGCCGTGGGCGATCGGCGCGCCGTACCTGCCCTCGGCAGCCCCGAGGGCATCGGTGTGCACGGGGTTGGTGTCCCAGCTCCAGCCGGCGAAGGTGACCAGGTCGGCCTCGGTGATGGTGCGACGCTGGGAGACGAACTCCTGGCCCGCGTGGAAGTCCTCGAACCACATGCCCACCACTGTGCCGTATGCCGTGCCGCGCCGCGGGCAACGACGCCCCGGGCCGTCAGTGCCCGTCAGTGCCCGTCAGTGCCCGGCGTGCCCGTCAGTGCCCGGCGTGCTCGTCAGTGCCCGGCGTGCGCGCCGTGCGGCGGCCGGCCGGAGCCGCCGTCGCGCCAGCCCCCGGACGAGGCGAGGACCCATCCCCCGAGAGCCACGGCCAGAGCCGCGGAGGCGACCAGCACGAGCCCACGGCGGGCCCGTCCCGGCACGACGGGCCGGCCCGCTCCCAGCGCGAGCTGCCAGGCCGGCACCAGGCGCCCGAGCACGTGCAGGCCCGTGACGACGGCCCACCCGACGAAGGCACCCTGGTGGAGGGTGAGCACGTCGACCCGGAACCCCAGAACGGTCAGGAGGGCCCGTCGGCTGTCGGCCTCTCCGACCCATACGAGGGCCACCCCGGTGGCGAGCAGCCCGAGCGTCCCGAGCACGACGAGGGGGCCGAGGACGCGCAGGACCAGCGGCGGTGGTCCGGCCTCGCGGTAGGGGGCGTCGCCGACGTAGTAGCGCACGATGCGCCATCCCGTCGTGCCGGTCTTCACCACGGCGGGTGGGATGAGGGCGACCCCCAGCGCGAGGTGCCAGCTGACCAGCCCCCGCACGTCGAGGAGCGTCACCAGCTCGGCAAGGAGGAGGACCAGCAGGACGAGACCGGTGAGTGCGGTCAGGCGGGCGTTGCCGGCCGGCCCACCCGTCCCGGGACGGACCTCGTCGTGGCGGTGCTCCCGTCCCCGGGCCGCTGCGAGAGCCTGCTCCCCCGCCGCGCGGAGGTCACGGGGTCGCTGCACCGCCCCACCCAACCAGCCGGGGGTGCCGGGTGTCTGGCCGTTCGCCGTTTCCGGGGCCGCTCCCAGCGAGCTGGCAGGCCGCGACCGGTGACGCCTCAGGACGGGCGAGGGGTGAGCAGGGCCAGCGAGTCGGCGAGACGGCGGACGACGATCCGCACCCGGTCGGTGCCGGGGTCGCTCTCCAGGGCGTCCAGGACCACCCCCACCCGCTCACCGATGCCCTCGCCCGAAGCCTTGGGCGGCGCGGTGATGAGAGTGGGCAGGGCCGCCAGGCGGCGGGCCTCGGCCTCGACCAGACGGCACGCCTGGGCCAGGGGCAGGCTGGAGCCGGCCGGCGAGGCCTCCACCCGCGCAGCCAGCGTGCGGGCGACCGCGTCGGCCGAGCCCAGCACCGAGATCCGATGGCCCAGGGCCTCCCGGCCCGTGCCGAAGACCCGACCCCGGGTGAGGGCCTGGTGGGTGCGCACCACCTGCCGGGCTGCCGCCCCCGAGCGCACGACCAGCGCGATGAGGTCGCGATCGGCGTCACTGCCGTCGAGATGGGCGGCGCACCCCTGCAGCAGGTCGGCCAGGGCGGTGAGGAAGGCCCGCCTCGCGACCCGCAGGGTGGCTCGGGTGCCCGACGGCAGGACGACGAGACACACCCCGATGCCGACGACGGCCCCGACGGCCGTCTCCTCGAGGCGCAGCAGCAGGAGCGAGTCCGTGAAGGTGTGCAGGAGGGCGTAGAGCTCGCCGAGCATCAACGTGATGAAGAAGGTCATCGCCGTGTAGGACAGCGCCTGAAGGTAGAAGGCGAGGAAGATGCAGGCGCCCAGCGAGGTCAGCACCAGCACGGGGCTGTCGGCTGTCGCGTTCGCCAGGGCCACCGCCACGACGAGACCGGCGACCGTTCCGGCGATGCGGCTGAGGCTCTTGCGGATCGTCTCGCCCGCCGTCGAGGTGCCGGTGAAGGCGATGAAGGAGGCGATGACGGCCCAGTAGTAGCGCTGCGGCGAGATGAGGTCGCCGATGACGATCGACAGCCCCGCGGCCACCGCCGCCTGCACCGCCTGCCGGGTCGTCAGGCGCCAGCGGGAGGGCGACCACCGGGAGGCACCGTCGCGCACGTGGGTCTGCTCCGCCAGCGGCGCCGACCCGGGCAGGTTGCCGGAGAAGAGGGTGACGACCTGCTCGAACTGCGGCTCCTCGTCGTCCTGTTCGTCGAGCACCTCGTCACGGCGGTCAGGCCGCAGCGCCGGGTGGTCCCACTCGTCAACCGTCTCCAGCAGGAGGACCGCTGCGGCGCCGAGGCGTCGCGCCGGAGCGATGCCGGCATGCCCGTGCGACTGCAGCGCTCGAGCGTGCCCGAGCGCGACCGCGGTCGGCGCCCACCCCACCGAGCCGAGCACGGTGCGCGCGTCGTGCTGCACCCCCTCGGGCAGCTGGGGCAGGTGGGCCAGGTCGAGCACGGCACCACAGACCTCGTCGAGGGCCACCTCGATGTCGATGACCCACCGGCGCATGAAACCGGCGCTGAGGTGGGCTGGCAGCGAGCCGGCCTGCGAGAGCTGCCCGTCGAGCAGCAGCGAGACCTCCGAGAGCTGCACCAGCTGACCGCGCATGGCCTGCACCGCCCTCAGGTCGGCAGGCCCGTCCGGCTCGCCGGGGCCCCGGGAGGAGTCGAGCACGTCGATCGCCGCGGAGATCGCCGCCCGGGCCCGAGCCCGCAGGGCCCTCACCGTGCGTGACAGGGCCACCTCGGGATCCACCCGGAGCACGGTGACCAGCAGGACTCCGACCCACCCGGTGGCAAGCACGATCGCCACCACCATGAAGGGCAGGGCTGCCACCGGGGGGTCGAGGAAGAGCGAGAAGAAGAAGGCCTGCCACCCGAGGAACCCGAGGGTGAACCAGCGGGGACCGAAGCGTCTCAACCACACCGCCACGAAGGTCACGACGGTGAACGCCACGAGCCCCAGCACGTGGACCTGCGCCGTGGTCACCCCCACCACCGCCCCCAGCGCGGCGGCGACCGCCCCGCTCGCCACGGTGACGAGCGCCGTACGACGGTCGGTCTCGCGCACCGACGTCGAGAGCGGCATCGCGACGACGGCCCCGAGCAGCATGCCGAGCAGGGCGGTCTGCGACGAGACCCCGGCAACGCGGCCGAGCACGGCCTCGACC
>JALYVC010000415.1 GCA_030853445.1 Actinomycetota bacterium
GGTCGGTGTAGCCCGTGTGGATGATGCTGGTGGCCGGGTCGACGTCGCTGAGCCCACCCACCGCCAGCCCGAGCTCGGAGGCGAGGGCCGCAGCCGACTCGGGACGGCGCGCCGGGTCCTTGTCGAGGCAGCGCTCGATGACGCCGCGCAGGTCGGCGGGCACCGCGAGCGGTAGCGCAGGCGGCGGGTCGTTGACCTGCATGAGGGCGGTCGCGACGGCCGAGCTGCCGTCGAAGGGCTTGCGGCCCATGAGCATCTCGTGTCCCACGACGCCGAGGGCGTAGATGTCGCTGGCCCCGGTCGCCGTACGACCGGTGGCCTGCTCGGGTGAGAGGTAGTGCGGGGTGCCCAGGACCTCACCGGTCTTGGTGTGGGTCGAACCCTCGCCCGCGCTGGCGATGCCGAAGTCGGTGAGCTTGACCCGCCCCTCGGGGGTGATCAGGATGTTGGCCGGCTTCACGTCGCGGTGCACCACGCCCTGGGCGTGGGCTGCCGCCAGGGCGAGAGCCGCCTGGCCCATGATCGAGCGCACCCGGTCGGGGCTCATCGGGCCGCGGGCGATCAGCTGGCTGAGGGGCATCCCCTCGACGAGCTCCATCACGAGGTATGCGGCGCCGTCGTCCTCGCCGTAGTCGTAGACGGTGGCGATGTTGGGGTGGCTGAGGGCCGCTGTGTGCCGGGCCTCGTCGCGGAAGCGGTCGACGAACTCCTGCTCGTCGGCGGCCGACGGACGCATGACCTTGACCGCCACCACGCGCTCGAGCCGGGAGTCGCGGGCGCGCCACACCTCGCCCATGCCACCGACGGCGATGCGCTCGGTGAGGGTGTACCGCGACCCGAGGGTCAGTCCTGCGACGGGGTTCATCTGTTCAGCACCGCTTCCATGACTGCTTTTGCGACCGGGCCGGCGTTGCGCCCACCCGCCGCCTCGTTGCCGGCGTTGCCGCCGTCCTCGACCACGACGGCGACGGCCACCTGGGGGTTGTCCGCCGGGGCGAACGACGTGAACCAGGCGTGCGGCGGTTTGCCGTTGCCCTGCTCTGCCGTACCCGTCTTGCCGGCCACCTTCACACCCGGGATGGCGGCGGGCCGGCCGGTGCCGCTGTCGACGACCGAGGTCAGCATCGTCGTGAGGATCGCGGCGGTCTGCGGGGTCATCGCCACGGACAGCTGCTGGGGCTGCGCCTGGTCGATCGTCTGCAGGTCGGAGCCCAGCACGTCCTGCACGAGGTAGGGCCGCATGACGACGCCCTTGTCGGCGACCGCGGCCGAGATCATCGCCACCTGCAGCGGGGTCACCCGCACGCTGTCCTGACCGATGGCCGAGCGAGCGGTCGCCGCCTGGTCGATGCCGCTCGGGAAGACGCTCGGCTCGACGCGGGTGGGGATGCGCAGGGTCTCGCCGAAGCCGAACTTCGCCGCAGCCTCGCCGAGACGGTCGGCCCCGAGCTGCAGCCCGAGGTAGCCCATGGCCGTGTTGCACGAGATCTCGAGCGCGTGCTGCAGGGTCGTGCGCGCCCCCGGCCCGCAGGGAGCGAGGTCGTAGTTGGGCAGCGTCACGCTGGTCTGCGGCAGGTCGAGGCGTGCGGGCGCGGGGATCTGCGTGCTCTGGTCGACGACCTTGTCGTCGAGCGCGGCGGCCGCCGTGACGATCTTGAAGACCGACCCCGGCGGGTAGAGGTTGCCCGCGATGGCGCGGTTGATGATCGGCTGGTTCGACGCCTCCGACGTGAGCGCCTTCCACGCCTGCGTGACCTTCTTCTGGTCGTGCAGGGCCAGGAGGTTGGGGTCGTACTGCGGGTGCGACACCATGGCCAGGATCGCGCCGGTCGTGGGGTCGAGGGCGACGACCGCGCCGCGCTGGTCGCCGAGGGCCTTGTCGGCGGCCGCCTGCGCCTTCGGGTTGATCGTCAGCCGCAGGCTCGCGCCACTCGCCTGCCTGCCGGTGAGCAGGTCGGTGACGCGGCGGTAGAAGAGCTGGTCGGCCGACCCCGACAGCAGGTCGTCGTCGGAGCCCTCGAGGCCGCCGCCGGCGCCGTAGGTGTAGGAGAAGTAGCCGGTCACCTGCGAGTAGAGCTGTGCCTGCGGGTAGGTGCGCAGATAGCGGATCTCCTCGTCGGGGGTCGGCGTCGACCGGGCGATCGGGGTGTCGCCGACGATGATGGCCCCGCGCTCGCGGGAGTAGTTGTCGAGCAGGGTGCGCCGGTTGTCGGCGCGTGCGTCGAGGGTCGGGGCCTGCACGAACTGGATGATCGTCGAGGAGACGAGCAGGGCTGCGAAGAGCAGGGCGATGATGCGGCTCATCCGCCGCAGAGGCGTGTTCACGGCAACCTCACCACCTCGGTGGCGTCGGTGGCGGTCGGCGCCCTCAGCGGACTGACGGGCTCGTCGGGCAGGGCCTCGGGCACGGGGCGTCGGGCCTGGTCGGAGATGCGCAGCAGCAGGGCCATGAGGGTCCAGTTGGCCAGCAGCGACGAGCCTCCGAGCGACATGAAGGGGGTGGTGAGGCCGGTGAGCGGGATGACCCGCGTGACGCCGCCGATGACGACGAAGCACTGCATCGCGAAGGAGAAGGCCAAGCCGAAGGCCAGCAGCTTGCCGAAGCCGTCGCGCACGCCGAGGGACGTGCGCAGTCCGCGCTCGACGAAGATGCCGTAGAGCGTGAGCAGGGCGAAGACGCCGACGAGGCCGAGCTCCTCGCCGAAGCTGGAGAAGATGAAGTCGCTGTCGGCGAAGGCGACCATCCACGGCCGGCCCTGCCCGAGGCCGGTGCCGAAGAGCCCGCCGGCCGCCATGCCCATCAGGCCCTTGGCCAGCTGGTCGGACTGGTCGAGCGAGGCCTGCGAGAAGGGGTCGAGCCACAGGCCCACCCGCTCCTGCACGTGCCCGAAGAGCCGGTATGCCGTGTAGGCCCCGCCCGCGAAGAGCAGCAGCCCGATGGCGATCCAGCTCGTGCGCTCGGTCGCGACGTAGAGCATGCCGACGAAGAGGCCGAAGAACAGCAGCGACGAGCCGAGGTCCTTCTCGAAGACCAGGACGAGGATCGAGACCATCCAGGCCACGAGGATCGGGCCGAGGTCGCGCCCCCGGGGGAGGGTGAAGCCGATGACCTTGCGCCCGGCCAGCGACAGCACGTCGCGAGCCTGCACGAGGTAGCCGGCGAAGAAGACGGTCAGGGCCAGCTTGGCGATCTCGCCCGGCTGGAAGGACAGGGGCCCCAACCGGATCCAGATGCGCGAGCCGTAGACGGTGGTGCCGATGACCGGCAGCAGCGGCAGCAGCACGAGCACGAGCCCGAGGGCCATCGCGGTGAAGGTCTTGCGCTGCAGGAGCCGGTGGTCGCGCAGTCCGATGATGACGGCGGCGGCGATGACGACGGCCAGCCCGGTCCAGACCAGCTGCCGCCCGGCGTTGCTCGAGACGCCGGCGTTGCCCTGCGCGAGGTCGATGCGGTGGATCATCACCAGGCCGAACCCGTTGAGCAGGGTGGCGATCGGCAGCAGCACGGGGTCGGCGTAGGACGCCTTCCAGCGCAGCACGAGGTGGAAGGCGACGCTGAGCGCGAGCAGTCCGCCGCCGACCGTCACCAGCTGGGCGGGCACGGTCTCGCGCACGCCCAGGTCGACATTGACCCACGCCAGCAGGACGATGCCGACCGCGAGCAGGAGCAGGAGCAGCTCGACCCCCCGCCGGGTGCGCGGGACGAGGGTCTGCACGGTGGTGGTCACGGCGTGCTCGCCGGGGTGGTGGAGGGCGTGGAGGTCGGCCGGGCGGTGGCACCGGCGACCGGGAGCTCTCCGCACGGCGTGCCCGTGGCCGCCTGCAGCCGGCAGCTCGACGCGGCGCTCTCGAGCACGGCCATCCGCTCGCTGACCTGCGCCTCGTCGGCCAGCACGATCAGCCCGACCACGAGGTCGCGGTAGTGCACGGGAAGGTCGGTGAGCGGGATGTCGGAGACCTGCACGACGTGCGACAGGTGCAGCGGACCGAGGTCCTGGGTCACCCCGCGGAAGACCGCGACGTGGCCGTCACTGGGCCCGACGAAGAGCTGCCGCTGGCTCCACGTCCACCCGGCCCAGCCCGCCCCAGCCAGCACGAGCGCGACGACGACGACCACCGCTGCCGCGCGCCACCGGGC
>JALYVC010000444.1 GCA_030853445.1 Actinomycetota bacterium
ACCCACACCTCGTTGCCGTCCCAGACCGGTCCGATGGTGTTGATCATGACGCGACGACGGCGATTGGAGTCGTCAACGTCGCCGCCCCGGCCGAGGACCGGCAAGAGCATCCCCACGCCGAAGTCGAACCCCTCGAGGACGAGATACCCGGTCCAGAGGACCCCGATGATGATGAACCAGAAGGTGGTGAGTTCCATGGGACTGCTCTCCGTGACCGATGGCCGGTAGGGGGACGGGGCGGGATGTCAGTAGGCGAAGACGAGCGGCTCCGAGTCGTCGGACGCCTGGGCGGCGGGCGCTTCGAAGGGCAGGGCGCCCTGGCGGACGTAGTGCAGGAAAAGCCTGATCTCGATGACCGCGAGGGCCCCGTAGAGCAGCGTGAGCACGGTCATCGACGTCAGCACCTCGGCGGCCGACACGCTGGGCGAGGAACCGGTGGCGGTCGTCATCAACCCGAACACCAGCCAGGGCTGTCGACCGGCTTCGGTGAAGATCCAGCCGAAGGAGTTGCCGAGCACCGGCAGGAAGGGGATGACCAGGGCCGACCAGCGCCAGACCGTCGCGGAACGACCGCTGGGCGCGGGGGTGCGGCCCCTGCGGGTCGTCCACAGGACGACCAGCGCCCCGAGCGCGGCGAGCATCCCGACCCCGATCATGAGGCGGAAGGTCCAGTATGTGACGGGGATGGTGGGCACGTAGGCCGAGTCGGCGACGAGGGGGTTGCCCGAGGCGCCGTACGTCGCCTGGTAGTCGGCCTTGAGCTCGTTGATGCCCTTGACGGGACCGTCGAAGCGGCCCGTGGCGAGGAAGCTGAGCAGGCCCGGCACGGTGATGGAGAAACGCTCGGACTGGCCGTCGAGCGACCCGACCGTCAGCAGCGAGAACGGCGCTCCGCCCTGGGAGCTGTCGTAGAGCGCCTCGGCCGAGGCCATCTTCATGGGCTGCACCTCGGTCATGATCTTGCCCTGGAAGTCACCGGACACCGCGACCGCGAGCCCGGCGACGAGGGTGACGACCGCGCCGACGCGAGCGGCCCGACGGTACATCGGCGCGTCGGAGGTGATGTCGGCGGTGGTGTCGGCGGTGGTGCTGATGGTGTCGGGCAGGCCCTTCTTCGCCTCCAGCAGCCGCCAGACGCCGACCCCCATGACGACGGCGCCACCGACCATGTAGGAGGCGAGCACGGTGTGCGGGAAGGTCACGAGCTGCACCGGGTTGGTGAGCAGGGCGACGAAGTCGGTCATCTCGGCGCGCCCGGTCGTCGGGTTGAATCGGTAGCCGACGGGGTGCTGCATGAAGGAGTTGGCGGTGAGGATGAAGTAGGCCGAGAGCAGGGTGCCGACGTGCACGGCCCACATGGTCGCGGCGTGCAGGCGCTCGGGGAGCCGCCCGCGGCCGAAGACCCAGAGGCCGAGGAAGGTCGACTCGAGGAAGAAGGAGGCCAGGGCCTCGATGGCCAGCGGCGCGCCGAAGATGTCGCCGACGAAGCGCGAGTAGTCGGACCAGTTCATGCCGAACTGGAACTCCTGAACGATGCCCGTCACCAGCCCGAGCGCGAAGTTGATGAGGAAGATCTTGCCGAAGAAGTTCGCCAGCCGCTGGTCCTCCTCGTGGTGCTTGCGCACCCACTGGGTCTGGAACCAGGCGACGATGGCCGAGAGACCGATCGTGACCGGGACGAAGAGGAAGTGGTAAACGGTCACGATGGCGAACTGCCATCGGGCGAGGTCCACTGCATCCATGCGGGCGCTCCTGCGACGAGATATCTACTACGGTCGGTAGTAGATACTACGGTACGTAGTAGGAGCCCGAGAAGGGACCTTGGTCCCGTTCGCCGGTCCGGGGTGGGAGGAAGGTCCTGCCGGTCAGGTCGGGCGCGACTCGCGCTCGTCGACGATGCGCCGCGCCTTGCCGACGCTGCGCTCGATGCCGCCGGGGTCGCGCACCTCGACGCGGCAGGTCGTGCCGACCCGCTGCTTGATGCGGGTGGCGAGCCGGTCGGCGACGGCCCGCCGCTCGGGCTCGGCCATCCGCTCGAGGCTCTCAACCAGCACCGTGAGCTCCACGAGACGATCGGGTCGGGTGAGCACGCACTGGAAGTACGGCGCCAGCGCGGGCTCGGCGAGGACGTGCTCCTCGACCTGCGTGGGGAAGACGTTGACGCCGCGCACGATCATCAGGTCGTCGGTGCGCCCGGTGACCTTCTGCATGCGCCGGAAGGTGGGATGGGCGGTGCCGGGCAGCAGCCGGGTGAGGTCTCGGGTGCGGTAGCGCAGCACGGGCATGGCCTGCTTGGTCAGCGAGGTGAGCACGAGCTCACCCTCCTCACCGTCGGGGAGCACCTCACCGGTCAACGGGTCGACGACCTCGGGGTAGAAGTGGTCCTCCCAGACGTGCAGGCCGTCCTTGGTCTGCGCCGACTCCTGGGCCACACCCGGCCCGATGACCTCGGACAGTCCGTAGATGTCGACCGCGTCCATCTTCGTGCGGGCCTCGATCTCGCGGCGCATCGCCTCGGTCCACGGCTCGGCGCCGAAGATGCCCACCCGCAGCGACGTCCGCCGGGGGTCGACCCCCTGGCGCTCCATCTCGTCGAGCAGGGAGAGGAAGTAGCTCGGCGTCACCATGATGACGCGCGGCTCGAAGTCGACGATCAGCTGCACCTGACGCTCGGTCATCCCCCCGGACACCGGAACCACGGTGCAGCCCAGCCGCTCCGCACCGTAGTGGGCACCGAGGCCGCCGGTGAAGAGGCCGTAGCCGTAGGCGATGTGCACCAGGTCGCCCGGGCGGCCTCCGGCCGCGTGGATGGAGCGGGCCATGACGTCGGCCCACATCGAGACGTCGTCGGCGGTGTAGCCCACCACGGTCGGCTGGCCCGTGGTGCCGCTGCTCGCGTGCACCCGCACCACCTGCTCGCGCGGCACTGCGAACATGCCGAAGGGGTAGTTGGCCCGCAGGTCGCCCTTGTCGGTGAAGGGCAGGCGGGCGAGGTCGCTCAGCGAGCGGATGTCGTCCGGAAGCACCCCGACGGCGTCGAGAGCCGCGCGGTAGTGGGGGACGGCGGCATACGCCGCGGCCACCGTGCGCTGCAGGCGCTGCAGCTGCAGCGCCTGCAGCTCGTCGAGGGACAGCTCCGTCCCGTCGTGCCAGGTCATCGCCCCACCCTAGGTGGCCGAGCGGCGGGACGTGTCTAGGCCGAGCGTTCGCGGGCCTCGTCGGAGTGCATCCGGCTGAGGAAGGCCTTGGTCCGCTCGTGCTGCGGGTCGTTGATGACCTGACGGGGGTCCCCCGCCTCGACGACGACGCCGGCGTCCATGAAGACGACCGTGTCGGCGACCTCACGGGCGAACGACATCTCGTGGGTCACCACGATCATCGTCATCCCCTGTCGAGCCAGCTCGCGCATGACCGCCAGCACCTCACCGACGAGCTCGGGGTCGAGGGCGGAGGTGGGCTCGTCGAAGAGCATGAGCTTGGGCTGCATGGCCAGGGCGCGGGCGATGGCGACCCGCTGCTGCTGACCGCCGGAGAGCTGGGCGGGGTAGCAGTCGGCCTTGTCGGACAGGCCGACCCGCTCCAGCAGCTGCAGAGCCCGCTCGCGCACGACCGACTTCTTCTCACGGCGCACCTGGCAGGGTGCCTCCATCACGTTGGCGAGAGCGGTCATGTGGGGAAAGAGGTTGAAGCGCTGGAAGACCATGCCGATCTCGGCGCGCTGACAGGCGATCGCCCGCTCGGAGAGGCGGTGCAGGCTGCCGTCCCGCTCGGCGTAGCCCATGAGGTCGTCGTCGACCCAGATGCGGCCGCCGTCGATGGTCTCGAGCTGGTTGACGCAGCGCAGGAAGGTCGTCTTGCCCGACCCCGACGGTCCGAGGAGGCAGACCACCTGCCCGGTGCGCACCTCGAGGTCGATGCCCTTGAGCACCTCGGTGCCGTGGAACGACTTGAGCACGTTGACGGCGCGCACGAGGGGTGCGCCCTGCTGGGTGGCGGGCTGGGTGCTGGTCATCTCAGGCGCCTCCGCTGCCGCCGGGTCGCGCGAACCGGCGGGTCCTGACCTGCTTGGTCGTGCCGAAGCCCCGACCGAAGTAGCGCTCCAGGTAGAACTGCCCGACCATGAGGACCGAGCAGATGACGAGGTACCACAGGGTCGCTGCCACCAGGGCCGGCATGATCTGCAGGGTGCGGAAGCCGATGGCCCGAGTCTGGAAGAACAGCTCGGTGATGATCGGGATGGCGTTGAGCAGCGAGGTGTCCTTGACCATGGCGATCGTCTCGTTGCCGGTCGGCGGCACGATGACCCGCATGGCCTGCGGCAGGACGATGCGGCGCATGGCGGTGCTGCTGCTCATGCCGAGGGCCTGGGCTGCCTCCGCCTGCCCGCGGTCGACCGACGCGATGCCGGCCCGCGCGATCTCGGCCATGTAGGCGGCCTCGGACAGGCCCAGACCGATGATTCCGCCCCAGATCGACCCGGTGACCGAGAAGGTGCTGACCGAGCCGAGCGTGAGGTCGGTCGGCAGGTTCAGCCAGCCCGCGAGCTGCTGGCCGAAGGGCAGCCCGAAGGTCGTCTGGGGGTAGAGGAAGCCGAGGCCGCTGCCGATGACCACGAGGAGCACGTAGCGAGGGATGGCCCGGAAGAACCACGTGAACACGAAGGCCACCCCCGAGAGCACGGGGTTGCTCGACAGACGCATCACCGCGATCGGCACCCCCAGGCCGACGCCGAGGACCATGGCGCCGAGGGTGCCGAGCAGGGTGCCCTTGACCAGTCCCTCGAGCACGGGGCTCTGGTTCATGATCTCGAAGGCCAGCGAGAAGTTCCACTTGGGGTTGGTGGTGAACGAGCTGACCACCATCGCCACGAGGATGGCGATCGCGGCGAGCGCGACCCACCGCCCCGGGTGCCGGACCGGCCGGGCGTGGATGACGCCCGGCCGCTCCGAACGACCCTCGTCGGCCGGGGCCGACGGCCCCGGCGCGAGGTCGGTCACGGGTTGAGGGCGAAGTCGGTGATTCCCCCGACCTCGACCCCCCACTTGGCCAGTGCCGCCTTGTAGGTGCCGTCGTCCGCGGCGGCCTTGAGGGCCGTCACCAGAGCCTGACCGAAGGCGGTCTCGCCCTTGGGGATGACCCAGCCGTAGGGCGCCGAGTCGTACGGCGTGCCCAGGGCGGCGAGGGCTCCGCTCGACTGCTTCACGGCATACAGGGCGACGGGCGAGTCGGCGGCCATCGCGTCGGTCTTGCCGCTGACGACGTCGGCGGTGACCTGGTCCTGGCCGTCCTGGACCACGAGGTTGATGGCCGGCTTGCCGGCGCCGGTGCACTTCTTGCTGCGGGCGGTCAGGTCGTCCTGCTGGGTGGTGGCCTTCTGCACCCCGATCGACTTGCCGCACGCGTCGTCGGGGTTGATGGCCTTGGCGTTGCCCGCGGCCGTGACCCACTGGGTGCCGGCACTGAAGTAGCTGACCATGTTGACGACCTTCTTGCGCTCGTCGGTCACCGAGAAGCTCGAGATCCCCATGTCGTACTTCCCCCCGGTGACGCCGAGGATGATCGAGTCGAAGCCGGCCGGCTGGTAGTCGACGGTGACGCCGAACTTCGCGGCGACGGCGTTGAAGAGGTCGACGTCCATGCCCTGCACCGTCTTGCCGTCGCCGCCGAGGAACTCGTTGGGGGCGTAGGTCGCGTCGGTGCCGACGACGATCTTGCCGGCTGTCTTGATCTTCGCGGGCAGGGCCGCGGCCAGGGCCGGGTCGACGGTCGCGCTCGCCGTGCTGGGGCTACTGGCTCCACCGGGGGTGTCACCCGACAGCGAGCTCGAGCCGCAGGCGGCCAGGCCGAGGGTCAGGCCGAGGGCGACGGGGAGGACGAGGACGGCAGGCGTGCGGCCGGTGGAGCGGGGGGTCATGCGGCGGGTCATGGGGTGAGGTCCTCTCGAGGGTCCCGTGGACGGGGCGGGACGTGTGAGTGGCATCCTGCCACCCCCGGTGTCGCGAGGGTGTGACATCGAGGGGTTGTCCGACCTGTCCTGGTCATCCCCGTCCTGGTCATCCTCCGCAGCGGCCACGGAGCCAGGCGCGCGCCGCGTCGAGGGCGACCTCGTCGGGCGCTGACTCCTGCGGAACGACCGGTCCGGTGGCGAGCGACCCGGAGGCGTCGCCGAGGCGCCAGCGGCTGACGTAGAGCAGCGCGCCGTCGGCCAGGACGCTCGTCGTGCCGTCGGTGACGGCGCCGAAGGTCGGTGTCCCGATGGAGTGGCTCCCGCTGCGGTCGCGGAAGGCGAGCACGACGGCTTCGCCGGCCCGGGAGGTGCCGCTGTCCTGCAGGACGACCACGGGCTCGTCGTGCCGAGCAACCGGGTCGAGGGGCACAGCGAGCGTGTCGCCGGTGCGCACGGCGTCGTCGGTGAGCACGACGTCGGAGTGCCGACCGGCGCGGTCGACCCGGGCGAGCACCGGCCCGGCGCGCAGCAGCGCGGCGATGCTGCCGAGCAGCACGGGCACATCGGTGCTGCCGTTGCCACGTACGTCGACGACCCAGCCGCAGGTGGTGTCGCGCGCGGCGTTGGCG
>JALYVC010000446.1 GCA_030853445.1 Actinomycetota bacterium
GCCCAGCGGTGCGGACGCAACGCGGCGCGCCCGACCGCGGGGGCCGAGATTTGGCCGAGACCGTGGGCCTCTGGCACACTGGTCAAGTTGCTTGACGCGCGGGGCTGACCCATGTCACCCCCGCCGCCCCTGGACGGGACACCTCGTGTGGCTCCCAGGGAAGCGCAAGCGCCCGGTGTGTCCGGGCCTTTGATCGACAAACCCGGCGCTGTATTCCTCACGGAATCGGCGCGGGATCGCGGAGCGGGTGCGACACACCCGACCGCGGGGGTCGGAGGCCAGGGGTCCGGGTGACCATGCAGATGTACGGCGAGAGAGAGACCTACCTCAGATGGCGGGACAGAAGATCCGCATCCGACTGAAGTCGTATGACCACGAGGTCATCGACAGCTCGGCGCGCAAGATCGTTGACACGGTGACCCGTGCTGGGGCGACGGTTGTCGGCCCGGTGCCGCTGCCCACGGAGAAGAACGTCTTCGTCGTCATCCGGTCACCCCACAAGTACAAGGACAGCCGTGAGCAGTTCGAGATGCGCACCCACAAGCGCCTCATCGACATCATCGACCCGACGCCCAAGGCCGTCGACTCGCTGATGCGTCTCGACCTGCCGGCGGACGTCAACATCGAGATCAAGCTCTGATCAGGGGGGATGACTCGCAATGACTACGACCACTAAGAACGTCAAGGGAGTGCTGGGCCACAAGCTCGGCATGACCCAGGTGTGGGACGAGAACGGGCGCCTCGTGCCCGTCACCGTGATCCAGGCCGGGCCCTGTGTCGTCACCCAGGTGCGCGACGCCGAGACCGACGGCTATGGCGCGGTGCAGATCGCTTACGGCGACATCGACCCCCGCAAGGTGAACATGCCCATGAAGGGCCACTTCGAGAAGGCCGGTGTGACCCCCCGCCGCTACCTCATCGAGCTGCGAACCGCCGACTTCGCGGACTACGCGCTGGGTCAGGAGATCACCGCCGAGACCTTCGAGGCCGGGCAGAAGATCGACGCCAGCGCCACCACCAAGGGCAAGGGCTTCGCCGGTGTCATGAAGCGGCACCACTTCAAGGGCGTCAGCTCCTCCCACGGTTCGCACCGCAACCACCGCAAGCCAGGCTCGATCGGCGGGTGCTCCACCCCCGGTCGCGTCTTCAAGGGCATGCGCATGGCCGGCCGGATGGGCGGCGTGCGCCAGACCACCCAGAACCTCACGATCCACGCCGTGGACGCAGACAAGGGCCTGCTGCTCGTCAAGGGTGCCGTTCCCGGCCCCCGTGGCGCGGTCGTCCTCGTCCGCACGGCCGCGAAGGGAGCCTGAGACCGTCATGGCCACGCAGACCAGCACCCCCGTGCTGCCCGCCGAGATCTTCGACGTGCAGACCAACATCCCCCTCATCCACCAGGTCGTCGTCGCCCAGCTCGCGGCCGCGCGTCAGGGCACGCACTCGACGAAGACCCGCGGTGAGGTGCGCGGTGGTGGGGCCAAGCCCTACCGCCAGAAGGGCACCGGCCGCGCCCGTCAGGGCTCGACCCGCGCCCCGCAGTTCGCCGGTGGTGGCGTCGTCCACGGCCCCAAGCCGCGCGACTACTCCCAGCGGACCCCCAAGAAGATGAAGGCGGCCGCCCTGCGCGGTGCCCTCTCCGACCGGGCCCGCCACGGCCGCATCCACGTCATCGCGAGCCTGCTCGTCGGTGATGCCCCGTCGGCCAGGGAGGCCCGCGCCACGCTGGCCGGAGTCACCGACCGACGCAACGTGCTGGTGGCGCTTGCGCGCGGCGACGAGGCCGGCTGGAGGAGCGCGCGCAACCTCCAGGACGTGCACATCCTCTTCGTCGACCAGCTGAACACGTACGACGTGCTCTGTGCCGAGGACGTCGTCTTCACCCAGGCCGCTTTCGACGCGCTCGTCGAGACCGTCGCCGCGAAGACGCAGGAGGACGCGCTGTGAGCATCCACATCAAGGACCCACGCGACATCCTTATCGCGCCGGTCGTCTCGGAGAAGTCCTACGGCCTGCTCGACGAGGGGAAGTACACCTTCGTCGTCGACCCGCGGTCGAACAAGACCGAGATCAAGATCGCGATCGAGCAGATCTTCAACGTGAAGGTCGAGTCGGTCCACACGCTCAACCGCAAGGGCAAGTCACGCCGTACCCGGTTCGGGCTCGGCAAGCGCAAGGACACCAAGCGCGCGATCGTCACGCTCAAGGAAGGCTCCATCGACATCTTCGGCGCCACCGCCTGAGCTGCTGACGAGGACGTAAGGGAAACACACCATGGGTATCCGTAAGTACAAGCCGACCACACCGGGCCGTCGTGGCTCGTCGGTCGCCGACTTCGTCGAGATCACGCGCACCACGCCGGAGAAGTCACTGGTCCGTCCGCTCACCAAGAGCGGCGGCCGCAACGCCTCCGGTCGGATCACGACCCGACACATCGGTGGCGGTCACAAGCGCGCCTACCGCCTCATCGACTTCCGTCGCCACGACAAGGACGGCGTGCCGGCCAAGGTCGCTCACATCGAGTACGACCCCAACCGCACCGCCCGGATCGCGCTCCTGCACTACGCCGACGGCGAGAAGCGCTACATCCTGGCGCCGAACCGTCTCAAGCAGGGCGACCGCATCGAGAACGGACCCGGCGCCGACATCAAGCCCGGCAACGCCCTCCCGCTGCGCAACATCCCGGTCGGCACCACGGTGCACGCCATCGAGCTCAAGCCGGGTGGCGGCGCCAAGATCGCTCGCTCGGCGGGCGCGAAGGTGCAGCTCGTCGCCAAGGACGGCCCCTACGCCCAGCTGCGTATGCCGTCCGGTGAGATCCGCAACGTCGACCTGCGGTGTCGCGCAACGATCGGTGAGGTCGGCAACGCCGAGCAGAGCAACATCAACTGGGGTAAGGCCGGCCGCATGCGCTGGAAGGGCAAGCGCCCGACCGTGCGTGGTGTCGCCATGAACCCGGTCGACCACCCGCACGGTGGTGGAGAGGGCAAGACCTCCGGTGGTCGCCACCCGGTCAGCCCGTGGGGTCAAGCAGAGGGACGCACCCGCCGTCCCAACAAGGCGAGCGACAAGTTCATCGTCCGTCGCCGTCGTACTGGCAAGAAGCGCTGATAAGGAGCCTGAGGAATGCCACGCAGCCTGAAGAAGGGCCCCTTCATCGACGATCACCTTCAGAAGAAGGTGGACGCCCAGAACGATGGGGGCACGAAGAACGTCATCAAGACCTGGTCACGCCGTTCGGTCATCAGTCCGGACATGTTGACCCACACCTTCGCCGTCCACGACGGCCGTAAGCACGTCCCGGTCTTCGTGACCGAGTCGATGGTCGGCCACAAGCTCGGCGAGTTCGCTCCGACGCGCACCTTCAAGGGTCACGTCAAGGACGACAAGAAGGGGCGTCGTCGCTGATGACTGCCACGACCGTGCAGAACACGCAGACCCTGATGGTGGCCAGTGCCTCGGCCCGCCACGTCCGGGTCACCCCACAGAAGGCGCGACGCGTCATCGACCTCATCCGGGGCAAACGTGCCTCCGAGGCCGTGTCGGTGCTGATGTTCGCCCCGCAGGCGGCATCCGAGCCGGTCCAGAAGGTGCTCGAGAGCGCCATCGCCAACGCCCGGGTCAAGGCCGACCGCGAGTCGCTGCCCTTCGACGAGCGCAGCCTGGTCATCCAGGCCGTCTTCGTCGACGAGGGTCCGACGATGAAGCGCTTCCGGCCCCGGGCCCAGGGACGCGCCAGCCGTATCAACAAGCGCACGAGCCACATCACCGTGGTCGTCGCGCAGCCCGAGAAGACCACTCCGGGTACGAAGACCGCAGCTAAGGGAGGTGGTCGCTGATGGGCCAGAAGGTCAACCCGTACGGGTTCCGCCTCGGCATCACGACCGAGCACAGGAGTCGTTGGTTCGCCGACAGCACCAAGACGGGTCAGCGTTACCGCGACTACGTCAAGGAGGATGTCGCCATCCGCCGGCTCATGGAGAAGGGCATGGAACGTGCAGGGATCTCCCGCGTGGAGATCGAGCGCACCCGTGACCGCGTCCGCGTCGACATCCACACCGCACGCCCGGGCATCGTCATCGGTCGCCGCGGCGCCGAGGCCGACCGCATCCGTGGCGAGCTCGAGAAGCTCACGGGCAAGCAGGTGCAGCTGAACATCCTCGAGGTCAAGAACCCCGAGATCGACTCCCAGCTCGTCGCCCAGGGCATCGCCGAGCAGCTCGCTGCTCGCGTGACCTTCCGGCGCGCCATGCGCAAGGGCATGCAGTCGGCCACCCGCGCCGGCGCCAAGGGCATCCGGGTTCAGTGCTCGGGCCGCCTCGGTGGCGCCGAGATGTCGCGCTCGGAGTTCTACCGCGAGGGTCGTGTGCCCCTGCACACCCTGCGCGCCAACATCGACTACGGCTTCTACGAGGCTCGCACGCCGTTCGGCCGCATCGGCGTCAAGGTGTGGATCTACAAGGGTGATGTGACTGCTCGCGAGCTCGCTCAGCAGCAGGCCACGGCCCCTCGGCCTCCGCGCGGCCCCCGCCGCGACGGTGCCGAGCGTCCGACCCGGGCCCGTCGCGACCGTGAGGCTCCGGTGGCCGAGGCCCCCGCAGCCGACACCACGTCCGCTCCGGCGACCGAGGTTGCCGCCGTTACGAATGAGCAGGCCTGACCATGTTGATTCCCCGTCGAGTCAAGCACCGTAAGCAGCATCACCCGGGTCGCTCCGGGGCTGCCAAGGGTGGCACCACGATCGCTTTCGGTGACTACGGCATCCAGGCCCTCGAGCCCGCCTACGTGACCAACCGGCAGATCGAGTCGGCCCGTATCGCGATGACGCGCTACATGAAGCGTGGCGGCAAGGTCTGGATCAACATCTACCCGGACCGTCCACTCACCAAGAAGCCTGCCGAGACCCGCATGGGTTCCGGTAAGGGTTCGCCGGAGTGGTGGATCGCGAACGTCAAGCCCGGTCGCATGCTGTTCGAGGTCAACGGTGTCACTGAGCCCGTCGCCCGCGAGGCCATGCGGCTGGCCATGCACAAGCTCCCCATGAAGTGCCGCTTCGTCCGCCGTGAGGGTGGTGACATCTGATGGCAGTAGGAACCCAGGACCTCGTTCCCGACTCCCTGCGCAGCTTTGGTGACGACCGTCTGGTCGACGAGCTCCGCAAGTCCAAGGAAGAGCTGTTCAACCTGCGCTTCCAGTCCGCGACCGGTCAGCTCGACAACCACGGTCGTCTGCGCGCGGTCAAGAAGGATATCGCCCGGATCTACACCGAGATGCGTGAGCGCGAGCTCGGCATCGGGTCGGCCCCGGCCGAGCCGAAGGTGGCTGCCCCGGTGACCGAGGTGGACCCGAAGGCCGACAAGAAGGCCAAGAAGGCGCAGAAGGCTGACCAGGCCGCCGGCGACGAGCCCAGCAACGAGCAGGACGAGGCATGAGCGAGAACACCCAGGAGAACGTGCCCGGCACGGATCGCAACGACCGCAAGACCCGTCAGGGTTACGTCGTCAGCGACAAGATGGACAAGACCGTCGTGGTCGAGGTCGAGGACCGCGTCAAGCACGCGCTCTACGGCAAGGTCCTTCGCCGCAGCAGCAAGGTCAAGGCCCACGACGAGGCCAACGACGCCGCGGTCGGTGACCGTGTGCTCATCATGGAGACCCGCCCCCTCTCGGCGTCCAAGCGCTGGCGAGTGGTGCAGATTTTGGAGAAGGCCAAGTGATCCAGCAGGAGACGCGACTGCGCGTCGCCGACAACACCGGTGCCAAGGAGATCCTCTGCATCCGTGTGCTCGGTGGGTCGGGTCGGCGCTATGCCGGCATCGGCGACACCATCGTGGCCACGGTCAAGGATGCGATTCCCGGTGGCAACGTCAAGTCGGGTGACGTGGTCAAGGCCGTCATCGTGCGCACCGTGAAGGAGCGCCGCCGGCCGGACGGCTCGTACATCAAGTTCGACGAGAACGCCGCGGTTATCCTCAAGAACGACGGTGACCCCCGGGGCACCCGGATCTTCGGCCCGGTCGGCCGCGAGCTGCGCGACAAGCGCTTCATGAAGATCATCTCGCTGGCGCCGGAGGTGCTCTGACATGGCCAACGCAACGACGCCGAAGATGAAGATCAAGAAGGGCGACCTCGTCCAGGTGATCTCCGGCCGCTCGCAGAAGCGGGGCGGCGACCGCGGCAAGCAGGGCAAGGTCATCGCCGTCTACCCCGAGCGTCAGCGAGTGCTGGTCGAAGGGATCGGGCGGGTCACCAAGCACGTGAAGGCCGGGGCGACCGACCGTGGCTCGCGCACCGGCGGCCTCGTCCACACCGAGGCCCCGGTCCACGTGAGCAACGTGGCCATCGTGGACCCCGACAGCAAGAAGCCGACCCGCATCAGGACGCGGATGGAGACGGTCGAGCGAGACGGTCGCAGCAAGATCGTGCGCACCCGCGTCGCCGTCCGCTCAGGGAAGGACCTCTGATGAGCGAAACCACCACCACCGCTGTGCCGCGCCTCAAGACGCGCTACCACGGCGAGATCAAGCCGGGGCTGCACCAGCAGTTCGCCTACACGAACGTCATGCAGGTGCCCGGCGTCGTCAAGGTCGTCGTCAACATGGGTGTCGGTGACGCCGCGAAGGACAGCAAGCTCATCGAGGGCGCCGTGCGCGACCTCGAGGCCATCACCGGCCAGAAGCCCATCGTCACCAAGGCCCGCAAGTCGATCGCCCAGTTCAAGCTGCGAGAGGGCATGCCGATCGGCGCGCACACCACGCTGCGCGGCGACCGGATGTGGGAGTTCCTCGACCGTCTCGTGACGATCGCCCTCCCGCGTATCCGTGACTTCCGTGGCCTCTCGCCGAAGCAGTTCGACGGCAAGGGCAACTACACCTTCGGTCTCAACGAGCAGTCGATGTTCCACGAGATCGACCAGGACCGGATCGACCGCGTGCGGGGCATGGACATCACCGTCGTCACCACCGCGACGAACGACGACGAGGGCCGTGCGCTGCTGAAGGCTCTCGGCTTCCCCTTCAAGGAGATGTGAGAGACCCGTGGCCAAGACCGCCCTCATCAACAAGGCGAACGCCAAGCCCAAGTTCAAGGTCCGCGCCTACACCCGCTGCCAGCGGTGTGGCCGTCCGCACTCCGTCTACCGCAAGTTCGGCCTCTGCCGGATCTGCCTGCGGGAGATGGCCCACCGCGGCGAGCTCCCGGGCGTGACCAAGAGCTCCTGGTAGTAGCAGTAGCTCTTCCCACCGCACCACCCACTGCATCACCGACACAACAGGTCGGCCGGCTCAGCCGGGCGAAACCGTTGTGAGAGAGGGCGAAGGCCCATCATGACCATGACTGACCCGATTGCGGACATGCTGACCCGCGTCAGGAACGCCAACTCGGCGCACCACGACGACGTCTCCATGCCGTATTCGAAGCTCAAGTCGCACATCGCCGAGATCCTCCAGGCCGAGGGCTACATCGCCTCCTGGAAGGTCGAGGACGCCGAGGTCGGCCGCACGTTGAGCATCGACCTCAAGTACGGCCCCAACCGTGAGCGCTCGATCGCCGGCGTTCGCCGCGTGTCCAAGCCGGGCCTGCGCGTGTACGCCAAGTCGACCAACCTTCCGCGCGTCCTCGGTGGTCTCGGCGTCGCGATCATCTCGACGTCGTCGGGACTGTTGACCGACAAGCAGGCGGCCAAGAAGGGCGTGGGTGGGGAAGTCCTCGCCTACGTCTGGTAGGGGAGGAGAAGACATGTCGCGTATCGGACGACTTCCGGTCACCATCCCCGCAGGGGTCGATGTGACCATCGACGGCCAGGCCGTCAACGTCAAGGGCCCCAAGGGCCAGCTGGTGCTCACCGTGCCCATGCCCATCGCGGTCGACCGCGGTGACGACGGCGCCCTCGCGGTCACGCGCCCGAACGACGAGCGCGCCTCGCGGTCGTTGCACGGGCTGACCCGCACCCTGATCAACAACATGGTCGTCGGTGTCACCGAGGGCTATGTCAAGAAGCTGGAGATCCACGGCACGGGTTACCGCGTCGCAGCCAGGGGGCAGTCGCTCGAGTTCAGCCTCGGCTACAGCCACTCCATCACCGTCGACGCCCCCGAGGGCATCTCTTTCACGGTCGAGAACCCCACCCGGTTCTCCGTCCAGGGGATCGACAAGCAGCAGGTCGGCGAGGTGGCCGCCAACATCCGCAAGCTGCGCAAACCCGACCCGTACAAGGGCAAGGGTGTGCGTTACGCCGGCGAGCACATTCGTCGCAAGGTCGGAAAGGCCGGTAAGTAAGCCATGGCGAACATCAATGGCATCATCAAGCGCGGTAAGACCAAGGCCGACGCGAGGATCCGGCGTCAGGTGCGTGGCCGCAAGAAGATCAGCGGTACCACCGAGCGTCCCCGCCTCGTCGTCTCCCGCAGCACGCGTCACCTCTTCGTCCAGGTCGTCGACGACACCGTCGGCAAGACCGTCGCCTCGGCGTCGACGATGGAGGCCGACCTGCGCTCGTTCGAGGGAGACAAGACGGCCAAGGCCAAGCGCGTCGGCGAGCTCGTGGCCGAGCGGGCCAGGCAGGCCGGCGTCGAGTCCGTGGTCTTCGACCGCGGTGGCAACAAGTACCACGGTCGCGTCGCCGCGATCGCGGACGGAGCGCGTGAAGGTGGGCTCTCGCTGTGACCATCCACAAGCCCGCAACAGTTGAGATGAGGAACATCTGATGCCCGGACCACAGCGTCGAGGCACCACTGGCGCCAGCACCGGCGCCGCTGGTGAGCGCGCTCCCCGTGGCGGAGGTGACCGTCGTGACGGCGGTCGCGGCCGCGACGCGCGTGACGAGAAGAGCCAGTACGTCGAGCGGGTCGTCACGATCAACCGTGTGTCCAAGGTCGTCAAGGGCGGGCGTCGCTTCAGCTTCACCGCCCTCGTGGTCGTCGGTGACGGAGACGGCACCGTGGGCATCGGCTACGGCAAGGCCAAGGAGGTGCCTGCGGCGATCGCCAAGGGTGTCGAGGAGGCCAAGAAGGACTTCTTCAAGGTGCCCCGCATCGGTGGCACCATCACCCACCCCGTCCAGGGTGAGGCTGCCGCCGGAGTCGTCCTGCTGAAGCCTGCGGCACCCGGTACCGGGGTCATCGCCGGAGGTCCGGTGCGCGCCGTGCTCGAGTGCGCCGGCATCCACGACGTGCTGAGCAAGTCGCTCGGCTCGTCGAACGCCATCAACATCGTGCACGCCACCCGGGCTGCCCTCAAGGGCCTGGAGCGTCCCGAAGAGGTGGCTGCCCGTCGCGGTCTGCCGCTCGAGCACGTCGCGCCGGCCGCCATGCTGCGGTCCCAGGCCGCTGCGGCGGCCGAGAAGGCCGACGCGGCCAGGTCGGGTGCGTGATGGCGAGGATCAAGGTCACCCAGACCCGTTCGGAGATCGGGGGCAAGCGCAACCAGCGTGAGACGCTGCGCACCCTCGGCCTCAAGCGCATCGGCGACGTCGTCGTCAAGGAGGACCGTCCCGAGATCCGCGGGATGGTCAAGACGGTCGTCCACCTGGTCGCCGTCGAGGAAGTGGAGTGAACATGGCTGACACCACTGACAAGAAGGC
>JALYVC010000451.1 GCA_030853445.1 Actinomycetota bacterium
GCGCGCAGCCGTACCGCTCCGGCCGAGCCGCGCCAGTCGACGGCCTGGGTGCGCGGGGCCATCCTGGCGTCGATCCTGGTCATGCTCGCGGTCACGATCGTGCCGACCGCGCGGTCGGTCATCCGGCAGCGCAGCCAGATCTCGGCCCTGCAGGACACCATCTCCGCCCAGCAGGCCGACGTGACGCAACGGCAGGCCGAGCTGGCCCGCTGGAACGACCCCGCCTACGTCGAGCAGCAGGCGCGCGAGCGGCTGAAGTTCGTCAGGCCGGGGGAGCGGTCCTACGGCGTCATCGACCCCCCGGGTGACAAGGCCACCGTGCCTTCGGGGACCACGGTCGCGGCCCCGCAGTCGTCGAGCAACCGGCCGTGGTACGGCCAGATGTGGCAGTCGGTGCAGCTGGCCGACCGCCCGTCCGCGGGGATGGCGCCGGTCGCCAGGTGACGCCGGAGCCCCATCCGCCGCAGGACGGCTTCCCGCCGGTCGACGAGGCCGACCTCGCCGCGGCCTCGCGCCAGCGCGGTCGGGAGGTGCGCGGGGTCGTCGCGGTGGCCCACCGCTGCCCCTGCGGCCAGCCCGACGTGCTGCGCACCCTGCCCCGGCTGCCCGACGGCACGCCGTTCCCCACCTCCTACTACGCGACCTGCCCCCGTCTCACGGGCGCCCTGAGCACCCTCGAGAGTGCGGGGGTGATGCGCGAGATGCAGGACCGGCTCGGCGCCGATCCCGTGCTCGCCGCGGGCCACCGCGCGGCGCACGACGACTACCTGCGGCGCCGGGAGGAGCTCGGCTCGGTGCCCGAGATCGACGGCATCTCGGCTGGCGGCATGCCCGACCGGGTCAAGTGCCTGCACGTGCTGGCCGCGCACGCCCTCGCGGTCGGCCCTGGGGTCAACCCCTTCGGCGACGAGGCCCTCTCCCGGCTGGAGCCGTGGTGGGAGCCGACGAGCTGCGCGGACCTCGCCGCTGCGCAGCGCGACGGGACGGCCGCCGATGGTGGCTGAGGTCGTGCGGGTCGGCGCCGTCGACTGCGGCACGAACTCGATCCGTCTGCTCGTCGCTGACGTCGCCCCTGACGGCACGATCACCGACGTCGTGCGCCTCATGGAGGTGGTCCGGCTCGGCTACGGCGTCGACCGCACGGGTCGTATCGACCCCGAGGCCATGGAGCGCACCCTGGTCCAGACCCATGAGTACGCGGCCCGGTGCACCGAGCTCGGTGTCGCGGCCGTGCGCTTCGTGGCGACCTCGGCCTCGCGCGACGCCTCCAACGCCGACGAGTTCGTCGACGGGGTGCGCGCCGCCTTCGCGGCCTTCGACGTCACCCCCGAGGTCGTCTCCGGCGCCGAGGAGGCCGCGCTGTCCTTCCGCGGCGCCACGGGTGACCTGCAGGCGGCCGGCATCGTGGGTCCCTACCTCGTCGTCGACCTCGGGGGCGGGTCGACGGAGTTCGTGCGCGGCACCGAGGTGGTCGAGGCGTCCCTGTCGACCGACGTCGGGTGCGTTCGCCTGACCGAGCGGCACCTGCACGGCGACCCGCCGACCCGGGCCGAGGTCGTAGCGGCGACGCGTGACGTCGAGGCGGCCCTGGCGGCGGCCGCCGACGCGGTCGACTTCCGACCCGTGCGCACCCTCGTCGGCCTGGCCGGCACGGTGACGACGGTGACGGCCCATGTCCTGGGCCTGGGGGCCTACGACCCCGCGGCCATCCACCTGTCGGTGACGACACCCGACGCCGTACGACGGGCCGCCCTCGACCTGCTTGCGCGGTCCCGCCCGCAGCGGGCTGAGCTCGGGTTCATGCACCCGGGGCGGGTCGACGTCATCGGTGCCGGGGCCCTGATCTGGGAGCGGGTCGTCGCGGCCGTCGAGGCCGCGAGCGAGGACGCCCGGGCCGGTCGACCGTTGGCGGTCGTGACCAGCGAGCACGACATCCTCGACGGGATCGCCCTGAGCGTGGCCGACCGCGAGCGTCGCGCCGAAACCCGAGCTTGACTCAGCGTCGGGCTCACGGACGCTGCGTCAACCCACGGGAGAGGGGCGAGTCGGGCGCGACGACCCCGGGTCAAGTGCTCGTGTGCGCGCCGCGGTCCGGTCATGTCTTGACAGTGCACACGAAAGCGCCTCCGGTCCCGCTCTCGCTCGGGGGCGAGTGCGGGTGCCGGAGGCGCCATCTTCCCGTTGTGTGGCAGCAAGCGCGACCGGGGGCCCGGGAGTGCTCTCAGTCCTTCTTGCTGCTGGTGATGAGCCTGCCACGTCCACGCGGGGCTGACCATCAGCCGTGACGTCTGCGGCGGGTAGTCCGAACGGTCACCTATGTCGGTGATGGACCATCCGTCGGGCGAGCTGCCGTCGGGGCGTCCAGGGCCGCGATGATCTCCGGCCGCAGCTCCGCCGCCAGGATGACCTTGTCGACCGCCCCCACCTGCACGGCGCGACGGATGCTGTGGATGCCGTCGAACTGCGCGGCGACCTCTCCGAGCTTCTCGGCCCGCACCGCGGTACGGGTGTCGGTCAACGCCACGCGTCGAGCTGCGCGCTCGTCCTGCGCCGCCTCGACGAGCGACTGCTCGGCGGCGCGCACGCGCTCGTCGGCGGCGGTGCGTGCATCGACGTCGGCACTGAAGACGACCGCAGCGGCCGGGGCCCCACCGAGCACCGAGGCGAAGGAGCCGTCGACGGCCAGCACGGTCATTCGCGGGTTGAGCGCCTTGGAGAAGACCACGAAGGCCCCACCGTGGTAGCGCGAGACGACCGTGAAGACGATCGGCCCGTCGAAGTTGACGATCGCTCGGCCGATCTCGGCGCCGTACTCGAGCTGCAGCGCCCGCATCGACTCCGGTGAGCCGTCGAAGCCCGAGAGGTTGGCGAGCACCACCACGGGGCGGTTGCCGCTGGCGGCGTTGATGGCGCGCGCGACCTTCTTCGAGGAGCGGGGGAAGAGGGTGCCTGACGTGTACGTGTCGGGTCCGTCGGTCGGGGGGACGCCGCGCCTGGGCACCGACTTGCTCTCGATGCCGATGAGGGTGACCGGGTGGCCACCGAGGTGCACGTCCTGCACCACCGCCGTCTCGGCGTCGGCCATCCCGGCCCAGCGCTCGAGCACGCTGTGGTCCTGGTCGGACACTGCCCGCATGAGGGTGCGGATGTCGAAGGCCTTCTTGCGGTCGGGGTTGGTGGCCGGCGAGAAGATGTCGGCGACCGTCGTGAAGTCGGACCCCTCGAGCACGTGCGGGTACGGCGAGACGTCGCGGCTGGTCGGGTCGGTCGTCGTCGCCCGCCGGGGGCCGGTCTCACCCGGCCTGACGTAGGAGTAGTCGTAGTGCTCGAGCAGGATGCCCACGGCCCCCGCCAGGTCGGGAGCCCAGTACTGCGCCTGGCCGTTGGGACCCATGACGCGGTCGTAGCCACCGATGCCGAAGTTGTCCTCGGCCGAGACCCCGCCCGAGAAGTCGAGCGACTGCTTGCCGGTGAGCACCATGGCACTCTCGGGCGTCATGACGAGGATGCCCTTGGTGTGCATGAGCATCGTCGCCTCGGCGTTCCAGTAGGGCTGGGCGCCGACGTTGATGCCGGCGACGACGATGTTGATCTCGCCGCCGTCCTGGGTGAACTGGATGATCCGCTTGAGGGCGCGGGCCACGGCATCCATGTTCTCGACGCCGGAGTCCATCGAGATGCGGGCACCGGCCGACAGTGCGTACCACTCCAGCGGTACGCCCAGCTCCTGCGCCAGGTCGATGGCGGCGACCACGCGTGCGCACTCGGGCTCAGAAACCGCTCCGAGCGCCTTGGTGGGGTCACCCGAGATGGTCACGCGGGTCACGCCCTCGGGGTGCAGGCGGGTGCGGGTCGTGATGACCCCGGCGATGAGCCCGGCGGTGTTGAGGCCCGGGGCGCGGTCCACCGGCACGAGCCGGCCAGCGTCGTCGAGGTCGTACTCCTGTGAGGAGCCGCCGGGCCCCGCGACCATGTCCTGGACCTCGTACGGGTAGACGAGGCCGCGACGGCGGGCGCGCAGCACCTTCTGCTGGTAGTCGTCGACGGGGGCGAGCAGCTCGGTCGGCGGCAGGCCGATGGTCGAGGTGACGCCGGAGCCGGGGCGGTAGAAGAAGCGCGCCGAGATGGGCACCGTGGTGCCGTCGGGGCCGGGCACCCGGCCCTCGGCGAGGATCTCCTCGATGCCTGCCCCCGCCGTCAGCGGGGCGATCTTGTCGCGCAGGGCGGCGATCTGCTCGACGTCGGCCTCGATGACGGGCCAGACGTGCAGCCACACCAGGTTGGTGTCGAGCCGGACCCCGGCGGCGCCGCGGGAGGCGCGCGCCCGTCGGATCGCCTCGAGGCAGCCGGCGATGGCGCGCTCGACGTGGGGGATCGCGCTGATCCGGCCGGCGTCGTCGCGCACCACGGAGAACTGCCGCACCTGGGCCAGGGCGACCAGGCGCTGGTCGCTCGGGTTGTCCTTGGCCACCGCGTGCAGGAGCAGCACGTCCTCGGGCCCGTCGACCCGGGTCAGGTCGAAGTGGCGCAGGCGCCACAGGTTGAGCCGGCGGCCCACCATGGGGTGGACGCCCCGCACGAGGTCGTCCTCGAAGAGCCGTTCCTGCGGTCGGTCGGGCCCGTCCGGCCGGAAGGTGAAGTAGGCGACGTCGCGCTGGTCGCCGGGCGCGACCGCGAGGGCGACACGTCGTACGTGGTGGGGGAAACCCAGGGCCGCGAGCCGGTCGCACAGCGCGGCCGACGCGTCGTCGGGCTTCTCGGGCAGCCCCGGCCATGAGAGGTAGAGGTCGACGACCACCTCGTGGTCGGCGGTGGCGAGCCCGACCTGGTGGTCGATGGCCGCCACGAGCGGGCTGCCGGCCGTGAGCTCGTCGACGGCGCCGATGGTCGACACGACGTGGGTGGGGCGCTCGTCGAGGACGTAGTCGGCCACGGTGAAGGGCCGGCCGGCGACCGCGAGGGAGCGCACGGCGCCGAGTGCGTACTCGCGGTAGTGCCGGCGCACGAGCACCTCGAGCATCGGCTCGTCGGTCGGCAGCTCGCCCTCGAGGCGCTCGGCCAGGAACTGGACGACCTGCTCGGGGATCGCGGCGAGGGCCTCGACGCGGGCGGCCCGGTCAGGGGCGTCGGGGTGGGCGGCGAGGTCGGCCACCTCGGTGTGCACGTGGGCGAGCACCGAGGCGCGCGCGGCGTCGACGAGGGGCTGGTCGAACCACCGGAAGCGCACGCTGCGGGCGAGGTCGCCGACGATGGGGAAGCGCAGCTGGGTGGCCAGGACCAGCCGGTCGAGGGCCTCTCTGGCCACGGTGTCGAGCGGGGCCGCCGGGCGCGGCTCGGTGGTCCAGCGCTGGAGAAGGG
>JALYVC010000464.1 GCA_030853445.1 Actinomycetota bacterium
GCGCAGGCCCGCCACCGCGGCCTCGAGCTGCACGACGAGCGACTGTGCGCGGGCAGCGGCCTCGGGGTTGCTCGACGACCAGCGGCGGTCCTCGACCTCGCGGACGGCCGACTCGATGCGTCGCATCGCCTTCTCGGTGCGCTCCAGGTCGGCGCGCGGCACCTTGCCCGCCTTGTCCCAGCGGTCCTGGATGCTGCGCAGTGCCGACTTGGCCCGCTCGAGGTCGGTGACGGGCACGACCTGCTCGGCTTCCACCAGCAGCGCCTCCTTGACCTCGAGGTTGCCCCGGAAGGACTCCTCCTCAGCGGCGACGACCGCGTCCTTGGCCGTGAAGAAGCTGTCCTGGGCACTGCGGAACCGCTCCCACAGGGCATCGTCGTCGGCCCGCCCGGCCCGGCCGGCCTGGCGCCACTCGTCCATCAGGCGCTTGAAGGCGCTGGCCGTGGGGGCCCAGTCCTTGCTCGTGGCCAGGCGCTCGGCGTCGTCCACGAGGCGCGTCTTGGCCGCCTTGGCCTCGGACTGCTGCCCGTCGAGCTGCGAGAAGTGCGTGCGGCGCGCCCGGTCGAAACCGTTGCGGGCAGCGCTGAAGCGTTGCCACAGGGCTGACTCCGACGTGCGGTCGAGCCGTGGGCCGCTGCGCTGGTGCTGCTTCCACTCGTCGAGCAGCTCGCGCATGCGGGCACCGCTGCTCTTCCACTGGATGCGCTCGAGTGGCTGTCCGGCGATCTGCTCGGCCTCGGTGACGAGCGCCTCCCGACGGGCCCGGCCCTCTTCGCGGGCGGCCGCTCGGGCGGTCGCCTCGACCTCCTTGCGGGCGGCGATCGACTCGCCGATCCGGGCGACCATGGCCTCGAGGGCCACGAGGTCCCCGACCGCGTGAGGTTCGTGGGCCTGGTCGGTGAGCTTCGCGTAGCTCTCCTCGGCGTCCTTGGACGAGACGTCGGTCTGCTCCAGACGCAGGCGCAGCAGCTCGGCGGCGGCCACGATCTCGTCGTACTTGCGGCCGTAGTAGGCGAGGGCATCGGTCGGGCTGGCGCCGGGGTAGGAGCCGACCTCGCGTTCCGCGCCGTCGGGCAGGGTCACGTAGACCACGCCGTCGTCACCCACGCGCCCGAACTGGCGAAGAGCCGCGGTCGCGTGGGGGCGCGCGAACATCTTGGGGCTCGGTATCGGTCCGGCAGAGGGGGCCGGGTGCGCCGCGACGACCTCGGCCGGGGTCGGGGTCGGGACGGCGGGCGCGGTGTCGGCGTCAGAATCCGCCGCAGGCTCCTGCGCGATCGCTGCCGCGGGCTCTGATCCTGCCTCGGGCTCGGGCTCGGGCGGTTCGGTGGAGGTCTCCTCCGCGGGGGACTCCTCGACCTCGACCTCCATGGCGGGAATCTCCTGCGCGGGGGACTCCTCAGCGACGGGCTCGGTCCCCTCAGCGGGGGTCTCTTCGGTGGACATGTCGTCGGTCACGGGGTCAGCCCTTCACTTTCACGGACGTGCCGGTGAGGCTGATGGGGGCCAGCGGCGAGGTCTTGTCGGTGGGGTTGATCCCGGCGGCGGCGATCTTGTCGACGATGTCGAGGCCTGCCGTGACCTTGCCGAAGACGGTGTAGCCGCTGCCGTCGCCCGACTTCGGGAGGGTGGTCGCCTTGTAGACGATGAAGAACTGGTCGGCGTTGCTGTTCGGGTCACCCGACTTACGGGCCATGGCTAGGGTGCCCGCGGGGTAGACGTCGTTGGCGGGTGCGTTCTCGACGCCGTAGTGGTAACCGGGTCCGGGGCCGCTGCCGGTGCCTGTCGGGTCGCCGCACTGCAGCACGTAGATGCCCTGGGCCTGACCGGTGAGCCGGTGGCACGGGCTCGAGGCGTAGTAGTCCTGCTGCGAGAGGAAGAGGAACGACGAGACCGCGATGGGGGCCTTGGTGCCGTCGAGCTCGGCCGTGATGGGGCCGCAGGTGGTGTCGAGCGTGGCCGTAAAGGTCTTGCCCTTCGCGGCGGCCAAGTCGGGCGCACCGGTGAGCTTCTTGGGTGTGCTCACGGCCTTCGGGACGGCGGTGCACCCGGCGAGGACCTTCGGTTTCGCCGTGGGCGTCGGGGTCGCGGTGGCACCGTCAGAGGGGCTGGCCGACGCCGAGCTCGTCGGGACGGGGGCGGCCGCCGGTGTGGTGCGGTTGGTCAGCACGTTGGCTCCGACGATGAAGGCCGCCACCACCAGGATCACACCGACGACGGCGAAGATCGCTTGCTTGTCACGCACGGGACTTGAGCCTCTCTTCTGCGCGAGCCTGGTGCGCGCGCCTCTCCTGCGGACGGTGACCGGGACCCGTTCTGGTCCCACCCACCTGCCTTACCTTGCCGAGTCCGCCTCGCCGTGTCGTCGATCTCCCGACGACCCTGCGTGGTCCACCCGTGGTCCGCCCCCGCGAGGGCGCGGGCGCGCCGCACGGCGCCGGACACGCCGGTCAGTCTAGGCAGGCGGCCGGGGGCCGCGCAGCGGCCGGGGTGGAGTCGGGCATCACGACTGCGTGACGATGCGGCTGCCTACGGCCTGCTGAGGCCTGTCAAGAGGTCGACGCGCCGGTGCGGGAGCACCGGCCGCGGCCGGTCCTGCGTGACGGTCACTAGTCTCGAGGCCGTGCTCACCGTCGCCTTCCCCGCCGCCGCCTTCGACACCAACTGCTACGTGCTCGCGCCCTGCGCGGGTGGGGAGTGCGTGGTCGTCGACCCGGGCATCGGGGTCGAGGAGCACCTGGCTGAGGTGCTGGCCCACCACCGTCTGCGTCCGGCTGCCGTGCTGCTCACCCACGGCCACGTCGACCACGTCTGGTCGGTGACGCCCGTGTGCGGGGGTGACACGGCCGCCTACATCCACGTGGACGACCGCTATCGCCTCGGCGACCTCATGTCGACCGTCTCCCCCCAGCTCGTCGCCATGTTCGAGCGGCAGTTCGGGGCCACCGCCACCTGGCGCGAGCCGGAGCGGGTGCTCGACCTGCACGACCACCAGCGGCTGCAGCTCGCCGGCCTCGAGGTCGAGGTGCTGCACGCCCCGGGCCACACGGAGGGCTCCGTCATGTTCGCGCTACCCGGCATCCCCGACGGCATCGAGGGGGCCGAGGTGACGTCGACCTGCCTCAGCGGTGACGTGCTCTTCGCGGGCGCGATCGGTCGCACCGACCTGCCGGGAGGCGACACCGACGCCATGACCCGCTCGCTGCGCGACGTCGTCCTCCCCCTCGCCGACGACGTGCTCGTGCTGCCGGGGCACGGTGGCGCCACCACGATCGGTCGCGAGCGCGCCAGCAACCCCTACCTGCAAGGATTGGGGGCGTGAGCAGCAACGACCCGACCGCGCGAGGACCACGAGGCGACCGCACGGCGCGGGCGGCCGAGCCCACCTCAGGCGACCGGCTCGTCAGACCCGCCCGCGCGGCGAAGGTCCTGCCGCTCAGCGGTTTTCCCGAGCTCCTCCCGGCTGATCGCATCATCGAGCAGCGGTTCCTCGACGTCATCCGCGAGACCTTCGAGCTGCACGGCTTCTCGTCGCTCGAGACCCGTGCCGTCGAGCCGGTGGAGCGCCTCCTCGGCAAGGGCGGTGACGCCGACAAGGAGATCTACGGCGTCACCCGGCTCGCGGCGCGCAGCGACGAGCGGGCAGCCTCCGACAGCGACCTCGGCCTCCACTTCGACCTCACCGTGCCCTTCGCCCGCTACGTGCTCGAGCACGCGGGGCGACTCGACTTCCCCTTCCGTCGATACCAGGTGCAGAAGGTCTGGCGCGGCGAGCGCCCCCAGGAGGGCCGCTACCGCGAGTTCTGGCAGGCCGACATCGACGTCGTCGACGTCGGAGAGCTTGCCGGCCACTTCGAGGCCGAGCTGCCCCTCGTGATCGCCGACGTGTTCTCCCGCTTCCCCGTAGGCGAGTTCGTCATCCAGGTCAACAACCGGATGATCCCCGAGGGGGTCTACCGGGGGGTGGGGCTCGACGAGTCGGTCGGGGTCGCCGAGACGCTGCGGATCGTCGACAAGCTCGACAAGATCGGCGTCGAGGCCGTGCGCGCGCAGCTGGTCGAGGCGGGAGCCACCGCCGAGCAGGCGGCAACCGCCCTGGCCCTGGCCGAGATCCGCACCCCCGACCTCGGTTTCGTCGAGCGCGTGCGAGCCCTGGGGTTCTCCCACCCCCGGCTCGACGACGGTCTCGCGGCGCTCTCCGAGGTGATCAGCCAGGGAATGGAGCACGCCCCCGGGCGGATCGTCGCCGATCTGCGCATCGCCCGGGGTCTCGACTACTACACCGGCACCGTCTACGAGACCCAGCTGGTCGGCTTCGAGGCCTGGGGCTCGTTCTGCTCCGGCGGGCGCTACGACGCGCTGGCGTCCGACGGACGCACGACCTACCCGGGCGTGGGGATCTCGATCGGCGTCTCACGCATCCTCGGGCTCCTGCTCGGCCAGGGCCTGGTGACTGCTTCGCGCAAGACCCCCGCCGCCGTGCTCGTGGCCCTCAACACCGACGACGACCGCCCCCGCTCTGCAGCAGTCGCGGCCGCCCTGCGCCGCCGAGGCATCCCCTGCGAGGTGGCTCCGAGCGCGGCCCGGTTCGGCAAGCAGATCCGGTATGCCGAGCGGCGCGGCATCCCCTACGTCTGGTTCCCCGGCGCAGACGCCGACACCGGCGCCGACGCGGTCAAGGACATCCGCTCGGGTGCCCAGGTCGCGGCCGACGCCGCGTCGTGGTCGTGCCCCGTGGGCGACCTGGTACCCGCGGTCACCCGGGCTCCGTCCGCGGCCTCGGAGGCCGCAGGCCCGACGAGCGCAGCTCCAGCAGGGCCAGGCGTCTGACCACCTCGACGTCACCGGTGCGCCACGCGCCCGCCGGGTCGTCGCAGACGGCGGCAAGCTTGTGCATGGGCTGGCGGGCCATGGCGCGCAGCGCGAAGAGGTCGAGGTCGGCATCGGTGTCGACGAAGCGCTGGGCGGCGTTCGCCCTGCGGACGAAGCGCACGCGCAGGGCCAGCCAGGTGCCCACCACGAGAAGGATCGGCACCAGGGCGGCGGTGACGCCGAGGACGAGGGCCATCCGGCCCACGGTCGAGTGCATGTCGCGGCCGGCCTGGGCGAGCTGCTCGGCACTGCCGGCCGCTCCGTCGAAGGGGCGTCGCACCTGCTCACCCAGCAGTGGCACCTTGGCCAGCTGCTCGGCGGCACCGCTCATGTTGCCCCCGAAGGACGTGCCTGCGCCGGTGAGCTGGTCGGCGGTCCCCTGCAGCTGCTGGACGTCGTCGTGGACGCGCCGCCCCACCACCACCCACACGGTGACCCAGACCAAGGTCGACGCGTCGGACGTGACCTGCGCGGCGCGCCGTCCGGGCAGGTCGGAGTAGAGCTTCACTCCCTGCTCCCCGGACGGCCGTGGGAGGACGCTGCCAGCTGCGACGTCATCAGCTCGACCAGCGTGGTCAGGCCCCGCATCGGGCGCACCATCACGGTGAACTCGACGAGGCGGTCGCTGTCGTCCCACCGCAGCAGGTCGACGCCATGGACCTGCACCCCGTCGAGGTCGGCCCGGAACTCCAGGCAGGCGCTCTGCTCACCCAGCAGCTGGCGCTCGTAGCTCAGGGTGGGGCCCAGCACGGCCATGGCTGCCCGCAGATAGGCCGTCGTGAGGTCGCGACCCTCCTGGGGAGCGTGCACGGCGGGAGAGCGGAAGACGACGTCCGTCGCGAGAAGGTCGGCCAGCAGGCGGTCACGGGTGGCGGGGTCGCCGGCCTCGACCACGGCGTGCCAGCCCCGCACGGGCGCAGGCGTCACCAGCGCAGCCGAGGCGGGCCCCCGGGAAGAGGACTCGGGGGAAGCGGACTCGGGCGCGCGGTCTGACATCGAGGCTCCTTTCAGTGGACGGGAGTGCGGTGGAGCCGCACCCGGCCACGCTAGCCGCGTCGCCTCGCCCGGGTCGGCCGCCACCTCGCCCGGTTACCCTCGAGTCGTGCCGACCACGCCGCCCGTGCCGACGACGCGCCTGGAGCGTGAGGTCCGCGGCTGGCTCGACCACCTCGAGGTCGAGCGCGGGGCCGCCGCCAACACGCTCAGCTCCTACGGGCGCGACCTGCGACGGTATGCCGGCTTCCTTACCGAGCGCGGCGTCGTCACCGCTGCTGACGTCACCGAGCGTGACGTCACCGACTTCCTCGCCTCGCTGAGTGACCGCGCCCCCGGTCGCGAGCCCCTCTCGACGGCGTCGGCTGCCCGCACCCTCGTCGCCGTGAGAGGCCTGCACCGGTTCCTCGCCCAGGAGGGCGTCACGGTCACCGACCCGGCGGGAGACGTCAGCCCCCCAAGGCCCCCGTCTCGGCTACCCAAGGCGATCCCCGTGGACGATGTCGAGCGCCTGCTCGACGGCGCGTCGCAGGGCGAGCCGGTCCTGGCCCTGCGCGACCGGGCCCTGCTCGAGGTGCTCTACGGCGTCGGAGCCCGGATCAGCGAGGCCGTAGGCCTCGACCTCGACGACCTCGACGACCCACCGGGTGGTCAGGCGGGCGAGGGCGTCGCGACGCCGGGGCGTCGTACCGGCTCGGTCCGCCTGCACGGCAAGGGTGACAAGGAGCGTCTCGTCCCCGTGGGCCGCTACGCCCGGGAGGCCGTGGCCGCCTACCTGGTGCGCAGCAGGCCTGACCTGGCCCAGCGGGGGCGGGGGACGCCCGCGCTCTTCCTCAACCAGCGCGGCAACCGCTTGTCGCGGCAGAGCGCCTGGGCGGTGATGCAGACCGCCGCCGAGCGGGCCGGGCTGACCGGCCACCTCTCACCGCACACGCTGCGGCACTCGTTCGCGACCCATCTGCTCGACGGCGGCGCCGACGTGCGGGTGGTGCAGGAGCTGCTCGGTCACGCCTCGGTGACGACCACGCAGATCTACACGATGGTCTCGGTGCAGCGGCTGCGCGAGGTCTATGCCGTGGCCCACCCCCGCGCCCGCTGAGCGGACGTCGAAGCCTCCACCTGCACCCAAGATAGAGGTCAGGCACCCTCTGGCTGCGGTTGACGTCGAGGCCCAGGGAACCTGCGCTCCGCCCGCCGCGTCGTCCCGGCCGGGGGTCCTCACGCTGATAGTGTCGCGGTGATCAGCGTGAGGCTGACCGCCCGCACGACCGACGACCGAGAGCTGACCCGCACGTGACCGCCGAGGTGAACCCCCCGCACGAGGCCCCCGTTGCCGAGGCTGTCGGTGACCGGGGTGAGCAGGTCGGGCGCGCCAACCGCGCTGACCGCCCCGACTACACCGACCGCCCCGATCACGTCAGCGACCATGGCAGCGTGCTCCCGGGCACTGAGCGCGTCGGCCTGGGTGAGCTCGGCCCGACCGGCCGGCCCCTGCCGCACTTCCCTGACCCGCCCGAGCTGTCGACCCACGGCCCGGCCCGGATCATTGCCATGTGCAACCAGAAGGGTGGCGTGGGCAAGACCACCACCACGATCAACCTCGGCGCCGCCCTCGCCGAGCTGGGGCGACGGGTGCTGCTCGTCGACTTCGACCCTCAGGGCGCCCTGTCCGTGGGCGTCGGTGTGCGGGCCCAGGAGCTCGACACCACCATCTACGACCTGCTGGTCGAGCCGCCGGGGCGCCGTCGCGACATCCGCGAGATCATCGCGCACACCGCGACCCCCAACCTCGACCTGGTGCCGGCCAACATCGACCTCTCGGCCGCCGAGGTCCAGCTCGTGGGTGAGGTCGCCCGCGAGCAGATCCTCGCCCGGGTGCTGCGCCCGGTGCTCGACGACTACGACGTCGTGCTCATCGACTGCCAGCCCTCGCTCGGCCTCCTCACGGTCAACGCGCTCACGGCGGCGCACGGCGTGCTCATCCCGCTCGAGTGCGAGTTCTTCGCCATGCGCGGGGTGGCCCTGCTCGTCGAGACCATCGAGAAGATCACCGACCGCCTGAACCCCCGTCTGCAGACCGACGGCATCCTCGCGACGATGTACGACGGCCGCACGCTGCACAGCCGCGAGGTCGTGCGCTCGGTCGTCGACCACTTCGGCGAGCTGGTCTTCCACACGGTCATCAGCCGCACCGTCAAGTTCCCCGACGCGACGCTGGCTGCTGAGCCGATCACGACGTACGCCCCGACGCACGGCGGGTCCATGGCCTACCGCCAGCTGGCCCGCGAGCTCATCGCGCGGGGCGGGGCGGCCTGACGCGATGGCGCCGGCAGGCCCCGTCGACCTGGGCGTCGACGGGGGGGCCCCGGCCGCCGTGCCGGGCGGCGTCCTCACGAGGCGGGCGGTGTCGACCACCTTCGAGGTCCACCTCGACGTGTTCTCCGGGCCGTTCGACCTGCTGCTAGGGCTGATCTCCAAGCACAAGCTCGACATCACGCAGATCGCCCTGGCGAAGGTGACCGACGAGTTCATCGCCCACCTCAAGGCGGCCAAGGGGACCGGCACCGAGTGGGACCTCGGGCAGGCCTCCGAGTTCCTGCTCGTCGCCGCGACGCTGCTCGACCTCAAGGCCTCGCGTCTGCTGCCGCAGAGCGGCCCCGAGGACGAGGAGGACCTCGCGCTCATCGAGGCCCGAGACCTGCTCTTCGCCCGCCTGCTGCAGTACCGCGCCTTCAAGGACATCGCGATCACCTTCGCCGAGCAGATGACGGCCGCGGGCCGGTTCACCCCGCGCCAGGCGGGCATGGAGCCGCAGTTCGCGGCCCTCCTGCCGGAGCTGATCATGGGGATCACCCCTGAGCAGCTGGCCATGGTGGCGGCGCGGGCGCTCGCCCCGAAGGTGGTGCCCACCGTCGGGCTCGAGCACCTGCACTCCGTCCAGGTCAGCGTGCGCGAGCAGGCGGTGCTGATCGTCGAGCGGCTGCGCACGCAGCGCACGGCCACCTTCCGCAGCCTGGTCGCCGACGCCGACAGCACCCTCGTCATCGTCGCCCGGTTCCTGGCGCTCCTCGAGCTGTTCACGGAGGCGTCGATCGTCTTCGAGCAGAGCGAGGCGCTCGGGGAGCTCACCGTACGGTGGACCGGCAGCGACGAGGGCGAGGTGGAGCTGGTCAACGAGTTCGACGAGTTCGACGGGCGCGACGGGCGCGACGAGCTCGGCTCGACCGACGAGACCGTGCCGGCGCTCGAGCCCCCATCCGGCGACGACCTTCCCGGGCAACGACCCGGACCCCCAGCACCGACCGACGCAGGACCCGAGCCAGGAGAGCACGATGGCTGAGCACAGCATGATCACCACGGAAGCGCCCGTAGGCGTCACCTCGGGGAGTCCGTCGCCGCAGGAGCAGGAGCCGCACGGCTTGTGCGTCGCCGACCTCCCCGGTGGCGTCCCCGCCGCACTCGAGGCGGTCCTCATGGTCGTCGACGAGCCGGTGAGCGAGATGACCCTCGCGTCGGCCCTCGAGCTGCCTGTCGACGAGGTCGTGGCCCACCTCACGGCCCTCGAGCAGCAGTATGCCGCCGCCGACCGCGGCTTCACCCTGCGCAGCCTCGGCGGCGGGTGGCGCTTCTACAGCCGCGGTGACCACGCCGGCGTCGTCGAGAAGTTCCTCCTCGACGGCCAGCAGGCCAAGCTCACCCAGGCGGCCCTCGAGACCCTGGCGGTCATCGCCTACCGTCAGCCGGTCTCGCGAGCCCGGGTCAGCGCCGTGCGTGGGGTCGCCGTCGATGGGGTGGTGCGCACCCTGCTGTCGCGCGGCCTCATCGCCGAGGTCGACGAGGCGGGGGAGTCGGGGGCGTTCCTCTACGGAACCACCCCGTACTTCCTGCAGCGCATGGGCCTGGGTTCGCTCGACGACCTGCCGGCCCTCGCACCCTTCCTGCCCGAGATCGACGCCCTCGACGAGCTCGTCGAGCAGGGGCGGTCATGAGTCCCGCGCAGCGTGGCGGTTCGGGCGGCGGCAGCAGGTCGGGCGGTTCGGGACGTGGCGCAGGGGCCGGCCGCGGTGGACAGG
>JALYVC010000474.1 GCA_030853445.1 Actinomycetota bacterium
GGCGAGAGCCCCCTTGCTCGGGCTGGCGCGCTTCACCTCGGCGATGACGGCCAGACCCGGCGCCCCCCGCAGGGCCGCCTCCGCGTCGAGAGCCACGGCCACGTCGGCGAGGCGGGCCTCGAGCGCCGCGAACGGCGTGCGCGCCTCGCGCTCGGCGAGGTCGGCCCGGACGCCGACGATGATGTCGTGCAGGACGGTGGAGGCAGGTGGCACGGGTCCCAGACTACGCGGGGCCCCGTCGGGCCGGTCGCCCCGGTAACCGCGACGCGGAGAGCCTGCACCACCCGTGGCACCCGTGGCACCCGTGGGGACGGGGCCTCATGGCGCGAGCCAGCTCCCGAGCGGCAGCGCGGGCAGGTTGCGCCAGATGGTGAACACCCCGAAGGCCACCCCGAGCACCACCCAGCCGCGGTTTCCGATCGTGGGCGCACGGAGGGGGCGGCCCGTGACGGCCCCCACCGCCGGGCCGATCGCCGCGACGACCAGCAGCGGTAGCAGGGCGGTCACCAACAGGTTGGACGAGAGGGCACCCGCGAGGTCGAGCCGGGTGAGCGAGGCGACGGCGCGCAGGCTCCCGCAGACCGGGCACCAGAGCCCGGTGACGGCGTGGAAGGGACAGAGCGGCACCGGGGCGACGTCATAGCCACGGGTCGCGTGCAGCCGCACGAGGAGGGCGGCGAGCGACGCGGCGCCCACCCCGACGACGACGAGAGCCCGTCCCCGAGCACCGGCGTCGCGGTGGTCGGGGACGGGCGCGGGGTCGGTCCGTGCCATCGGGGTGGGAAGCAGTGCTCGTCAGCCCTTGGGAACGACGACGACGACCGTGCCGACGATCTTGTCGGCGAGGGTCTGTCGCTTGCTGTCCCACAGGGGGAAGAGCCATCCGACATAGCAGATGATGCTGTCCACGAGGTGCGCCAGGTCACGCACGAACGCCATGCCGGCGCCGATCGGCTGGCCGGTCTTCTCTGACACCATCCGCACGCCGGCGACCCCACGGCCGATGGTCTGACCGGTCGAGCCACCCTTGAGCCAGCGGTTCCAGATCGCCATACCGAGGATGTAGAGCGTGCCGACGTAGTAGAGGGCCCCCCGGTTGCTCCCGCCGATCAGCTGCAGGACGTAGCCCGGGATGTAGAGGACGATGAAGTCGATCAGCCCCCCGAGCGCCCGCTGGGGCCACTGGGCCAGCCCGCTGGTCGCCTCTGCCCCGGAGGGGCCGTAGGCCGGCGGAGCTGCGCCATAGGCGGGCGGTGGGGCCGCCGGGTAGGGCGACTCCTGGTCCTGGGGCTGGCTCGGCTGCTGTCCGTAGGCCGGCGGTGGCGGGGTGCCGTAGGCGGGCGGTGGTGGTGGCGCAGACCCGTAACCGGGGTTGTGGGGAGGGTTCTCCCCGGAGTCGGACGGACCTCCGGGTGGCGGGGTGCCGTAGGACATGGTGTGGGCCTTCCTGGAGCGCGAGGTGCGCCCCCTGGGACGCGAGTGCTGTGGACACTAGCGAATGCCAGCCGCGAACGCACCGCTCGAGAAGGGCGTGTCCTCCCCGAGAAGTCCCCGCAGACGCAGGGCTCGCGCACAGGACCGGGACGGCCGGCAGGCTCAGACGGCCAGGGTCAGGAGGTGCCGCTGTCGTGACGGCTCGACCCGGGCTCGTGGGCGCCGTTGGCGCGACCCTCCCGGGTGCCGGCCTTGGCCTCGTGGGCGCCATAGCCGGCCATCGACAGGACCTTGCCGGCGACGACCGCGATCACGATGATCACGGCTCCGACGACGAACCACAGGACCGAAGGGAAGATCACGGCGAGCGACATGACCAGCGAGCCGAACATGACTCCAGCGACCCCTGTCCACGCCGCTGTGCTGTGGCCGTGGTCCTCGGGGGGCTCGGCGACGGAGTGCTCGTGGATCTGCGCCTGCTCGCTCATGCGGGGGTCCTCTCGACGGTAGGTCTGGAAGCCATTGTGTCAGGTCGTCGTCGACGCGTCGTCGGTCGGGTCGCGCCCGTCGCTGAGGGCGTCCCAGGCCGATCCCGCGGGTGGCACGGGGTCCTCGCCCGCCAGGTCCGCTCCGGTGGGCCCACCGTCAGCACCGCCCGTGGGGCGCTCGAACCGGCTCGAGAGCCCTTCCCACTCCCGCCCGGCCGGCAGCGACAGGGCGCCGAGGACGGTGGCCAGGAGTGCCGCCAGGAGGGCGGGCCAGGGC
>JALYVC010000495.1 GCA_030853445.1 Actinomycetota bacterium
CTCACCACCGGTCTCGCCAGCGGCCCGGTCGTCCGTCCGGAGGCCCACTGCGACGAGCTCGTCGGCTCGGGCCAGCAGGGGTTGCACCCGCGTGCGAGACCCGGGCTCGAGCAGCCGCTGCACGCACCGGGCCTGCCGCAGCCGCAGCCGCGCGGTCAGCTCGGGCGTGTCCAGGGTGGTGCCGAAGAGGCGACCGACGAGAGGCACCAGCAGGTGCCGGTCGCGGTCCGTGAGCTCGTCGTTGACCGTGCGCGCCTCGTGCGCAAGCAGCGGATGCGTGCAGTCGGGCCGGTCGCTCCACTCCTCACCCGCCAGCAGCGAGACGTACTCCATGACGCACGCCTGGCCGGCGTCGGCGTCGTGGGCGCCGGCCGCGAGCGAGGGCAATGCGTCGGGGACCGGGCCGGGTGAGCTCATGGCTCCATCCTCACCCAGCGTGTCAAGCCGGTCTGGGGCCGTCCGTCTGCCGTGGCGACCGGTCGGGCACGAGGGCGTACGGAGGGTGCCCACGACCCGGGGCGCCCCTGACGACAAGGACCCCCCATGGCCGACGACCTCACCGGCAAGACGATCGCCTTCGTGCTCGACAACAGCGGCGTCGAGGAGGTCGAGCTCACCGCCCCGTGTAAGGCGCTGCAGGCCGCCGGCGCGACCACCGTGCTCATCGCCCCCGAGAGCGGCACCGTCCAGGCTTTCACCAACGACGTCGAGAAGGCCGGCACGTACGACGCCACGCTGGCCACCGCCGACGCGTCGGCGGCCGACTACGACGGCCTGGTCATCCCCGGCGGAACGACCAACGCCGACTCGTTGCGACTCGACGAGCCGGCCAAGACCTGCCCCGCCAACGGCTGGACCCGCGTGACCAGCCGCAACCCCGACGACCTCGAGGCCTTCTGCGCTGCGGCCATCGAGGCCTTCTCCGGCTGACCCGAGCGGGGTGGCGTGTCCACGACGTGACCCACGACACACCCCTGTCACACGAGGTCGGCACACTGGCCCCATGACGGCGTCCCCGCCCCCAGCCATCCCTCGCTCCCGGGCGACCGAGCAGCTCATCGAGGCCGACCGCCGCGCTCCCGACGTCGCGCAGTTCGCCGGTGGGGTGTCTTCCGATGCCCAGCACACGGCCCTGCGGGCGTCCGTGCGCCAGCTCGGGACCCTGCTGGGCGAGGCCCTGACCCGCCACGAGGGTCCCGAGCTTCTCGCCCTGGTGGAGCAGGTGCGCGCCGCGGCCCGTGAGCCCGGCGACGAGGCGCTCGACACCCTCCTCGCCGGGGTCGACGACGCCACCGCCGTGCTGCTGGCGCGGGCCTTCACCGCCTACTTCCAGCTGGTCAACGTCACCGAGCAGCTGCACCGCTGGCAGGAGCTCACCGGACACTCCGCCGTCGGCCCGCTGGCGGCCACGGTAGCCCGCATCGGCGAGGCGCTCGAGTCGGGCGCCCTCGAGCGGCAGACGGTCGTCGACGTGCTCTCCCGGGTGGAGTACCGCCCCGTCTTCACCGCCCACCCCACCGAGGCCAGCCGTCGCTCGGTGCTCGACCTGCTGCGACGCATCGCCGACGCCGTGACCTCCACCGAGGACCCACGGCGCCCGGCGGCGCAGGCCCCGCGTGACGAGCGCCGGCTCTCCGAGCTGGTCGACCTGCTGTGGCAGACCGACGAGCTGCGGGTCGTGCGCCCCGAGCCCGTGGACGAGGCCCGCACGGCGCTCTACTACCTCGAGTCGATCGCCACGCAGGTGGTCCCCGACCTGCTCGAGGAGCTCGACCGCTGCCTGGCGACGGTCGGCGTCGAGCTGCCCGCCACCGCCCGCCCACTGCGGTTCGGCGCCTGGGCCGGCGGTGACCGCGACGGCAACCCGCACGTCACCCCGGCGGTCACCCTCGACGTGCTCGGGCTGCAGCACTCCGCCGGTCTGCGGGTGCTCGTCGAGCAGGTCGAGGACCTCCTCACCGAGATCGGCTCCTCGACCCGGGTGGTCACGGCCTCCGCCGAGCTGCTGTCCAGCCTCGAGGCCGACGCCCGCTCGCTGCCCATCACCTACGCTGCGGTCCGTCGGCTCAACGCCGAGGAGCCCTACCGGCTCAAGCTGAGCTTCGTGCGGGTACGCCTGCAGCGCACCCGCGACCGGCTCGCGTCCGGCGGGCACGGAGGCGGGCACGGAGGAGCAGTGCACGAGCCGGGTCGCGACTACCTCGATGTGGGTGAGCTGGTGGCCGACCTCACCCTCGTGCGCGAGTCGATGCTGGCCGGCGGTGACGAGCTGACGGGCAACGGCGGCATCCTGCGCCTGCTGCGTTCGGCCGTCGCGACCGGTTTCGGTCTGGCCACCCTCGACGTCCGCGAGCACAGTGAGAAGCACCACGAGGCGCTCGCCGAGCTCGTCGACCGCCTCGGTGAGCACGGCACCCCGTACGGCGAGCTCGACCGTCCGGCCCGCACCGCCCTGCTCTCGCGCGAGATGGCCGGCCGCCGCCCGCTCGTCGGTGCCGTGGGCGCCGCCAGGCACGAGCTGTCACCGGCCACCACGGCGGTCCTCGACCTCTTCGACGCCATCCGCGTCGCCCTCGACACCTACGGTCACCAGGCCGTCGAGACCTACATCGTCTCGATGACCCACGACGTCGACGACCTCTTCGCTGTCGTCGTGCTCGGTCGTGAGGCCGGCCTGGTCGACCCCGGCACCGAGCAGGTGCCGGCCTCGGCGCGCATCGGCTTCGCGCCGCTCTTCGAGACGGTCGCCGAGCTCGAGGCCGCCGGTCCGCTGCTCGACGCGCTGCTGGCCGACCCGGCCTACCGGCGCGTCGTCGCCGCCCGGGGCGACCTGCAGGAGATCATGCTGGGCTACTCCGACTCGTCCAAGGACGCGGGCATCGCCGCGTCGCAGTGGCAGATCCACCGGGCCCAGCGGGCGCTGCGCGACACCGCGGCGTCGCACGGCGTGACGCTGCGGCTCTTCCACGGCCGTGGTGGGTCGGTCGGCCGTGGCGGCGGTCCGACGGCGGAGGCGATCCTCAGCCAGCCCTACGGCAGCCTCACCGGCGCGATCAAGGTCACCGAGCAGGGCGAGGTGATATCCGACAAGTACACCCTGCCGCAGCTCGGGCGGTGGAACCTCGAGGGAGCGCTGGCCGCAGTGCTCGAGGCGTCCGTGCTCCACCGGGCCTCGCAGCTGCCGCAGGACGTGCTCGACGGCTGGAACGCGGCGATGGACCTCGTCGCCGGTGCCGGCCAGACGGCCTACCGGGCCCTGGTGCGCCACCCGGGCCTGGTGCCCTTCTTCGTCGCGTCCACCCCGGTCGACGAGCTGGGCAAGCTCAACATCGGCTCGCGGCCCTCCAAGCGGCCCGGAGGAGACGGGGGCCTCGACGACCTGCGTGCCATCCCCTGGGTCTTCGGGTGGACGCAGTCGCGGATCATCCTGCCGGGGTGGTACGGCGTCGGCAGCGGCCTGGCCGCGGCCCGTGAGGACGGGAGGGACGACACGCTGCGTGAGATGTACGGCTCGTGGGCGTTCTTTCGCACGTTCCTGTCCAACGTGCAGATGACGCTGGCCAAGACCGACCTCGACATCGCGGCGCGCTACGTGCGCACCCTGGTGCCGCAGGACGCGCAGGGGCTCTTCGACGTCATCCGGGCCGAGCACGAGCGCACCGTCGTCGAGGTGCTCCGGGTGACCGGGCAGTCCGCGCTGCTCGAGTCGGCCCCCGTGCTGCGCCAGACACTGGAGCTGCGCGACACCTACCTCGCGCCGCTGCACGCCCTGCAGACCTCGTTGCTGGCCCGCTCGAGGCAGACGCCTGAGGGTCAGGAGCCAGACGCCGACGTGCAGCGCGCCCTGCTGCTCACGGTCAACGGCATCGCGGCCGGGTTGCGCAACACGGGCTGACCAGGCTGGGTCTCGGCCCCTTCACGAGGGGCGGAGGACGCAGACCAGCCCCGCCGGCCGACTGTGGGGGGGTCGGGCGACGGGGCTCGTCGGTGGGCAGCGCCGACCCGGGAGGGGGTCGTCTCGACACAGGGACTGTGGAGACGCCGGGTGCGGGGCGATGCCTGGGCCTCACGGTGGAAGACGGCCACCGGTGACGCCTGGACGCTGGATCGGGTGGGGAGGACCGGTCCCGCGTCGGCTGGGGAGGTAGATGGAGTTGTGACGGGCACGGCTCGGCGCCGTGCTGACAGGGTCAAGCATGTCGTGTGACGACGGCGGGCGGTATGGGCCGGTGGTGCCCATTTGCTCTGGTGCGCTCGCTTATGTGGGGGTAGCGCCGCCGCACTACGCGTGGGCTCGGGGGCCCGACCCGGGCCGGACCACCCGCGACAACGTTTTCGCAGCCGACGACGGAAAGCGTCGGCCCAAGACCGACCGCACCCGGGAACGGGCACCCCTGCCCCGCGAGACGACGATCTGGCCCGGCCCCACGGGGTGGGCGGCGACGGTGGCCGTCAGCCGTCGCGGCGGGAGACCAAGCCCTGGTTCACGGCGATCGAGAGCGCCTCGAGCTTGGAGTGGGCCCCGAGCTTGGCGCTGAGGTTGGCGATGTGGTTGCGCACGGTGTGCACGCTGACGGTCAGCGACGTCGCGATGGCCGCGTTCGACATCCCCTGGGCCAGCAGGTCGAGGACCTCGCGCTCGCGATCGGTGAGGTCGGACCCGATCGGGGCAGGGCCCCCACGGTGGAAGCGGGGCAGCAGCCGGGCCAGCAGCTCGGGGGAGATGACCGACTCGCCGGCAGCGGCCGCGCGCACCGCGGCGGCGACCTCCTCCACGCTGCGCGACTTGGACAGGAAGCCGTACGCACCGGCCTCGATGGCCGCGAGGAGGAGGTGGTCGGGTGCACTCGCTGTCAGCACGACGATCCTCACCTCGGGACGCAGGGCCAGCAGGCGGGGGATCGCGGAGATCCCGTCCCCGTCGGGCAGCCGGTGGTCCAGCAGCATCACGTCCGGCGCGGTCGAGACCACCATCTGGGCCGCCTGCTCGATCGTGGTGGCCACGCCGGTGGTCTGGAGGTCGTCCTCGGCGTCGAGCACTACCGCGAGACTGCCGCCGAGCACCTCGTGGTCGTCGACGACGAGGACCCGGACGGGTGCGGGCGGGGCGTCGCCCGGGTCACGGGCCGGCGGTGGTGCAGTCACGTCGATCCTGTTCTGGACGGATGTCCGTGTTCGGTGGAGCGTCGCTGCTGCCGACCCTCACACGGACGTGGATCATGATGCTCCCACAGGGGACGGTCCCAGGTGGCCGGTTTCGTCCGGATCTGCGACGCGGCGGCGCACCACTCGTCCGTCGTCGGCGCCTGACCCTGGTGGCGGCCCGGCCGCTGGTAACTAGTACCGGTGTGTCATGCAGATGACGCAAAGGAGTCATGCTCACCGACGACGGGCTCGTCATACTGGGCCTGTGGGCCGCTCACGACGGCCCCGATCGGTCCATGGGGGGCCGGGAAGGGCAGGCCGCGTCATGGGTCGAATCCGCACCGTCGTCGCCGACGACGACGACGAGATGCGCTCGGCCATCATCGACGTCCTCGACTCCACCGGCGAGTTCGATGTCGTCTCCGCCCTGTCGGCCGGCACGCAGCTGCCCGAGGTCGTCCTCGAGACCCGCGCCGAGCTCGTCGTCCTCGACGTCCGGATGGCTGACGGTGGAGCCGATGCCACGCGCCGCCTCAGGGCCATGGCCGCGCCCCCGGTGGTCGTCGCGGTCTCGGCCCACACGGACGCTGCCACGGTGAGCGACCTGCTGCATGCGGGCGCCTCGGCCTACCTCGCCAAGGGCGACCTCAGCGAGCACTTCGTCGACGACCTCGTGCGCTGCGTCCGTGGTCAGGTGGTGCTCGCGGTGCCCCACGCTCTCGACGTCCTGCGGCACGCGTTGGGCGAGCCGAGCACCTCCCTCGCGCGCACTCCGGATGTTCGACGGTAATATGGCGGTATGTCTTCGCCGTCTGATCTGTCGGCGGGCGCGGGCCTGCTCAGTCACATCCTCGGATTCCTCGAGTCGTCGGCGACCCCCGTCGTCGTGGTCGACGAGTCGGGCGTCATCACCTACGTCAACGCCGGGGCCGCCCTGCTGCTCGACTACCCCGTCGCCGACCTCGTGGGGCGCAGCGTCGACGTGCTCGTGCCCGACCGTTCCCGCCCCGGCCACGCGGGCCTGCGAGCGGGCTTCCAGCGAGAGTCCGCCGCCCGCCCGATGGGGCTCGGTCTGCAGCTCACCGCTCGCCGCCGGGACGGGAGCGAGGTGCCGGTCGAGATCAGCCTCACCACGACGGAGCTCGCCGACGGTCGCCGCTGGACGGTCGCCGGGGTCACCGACATCTCCGAGCGGATCCGGGCCGACGCCCAGGTCGCCGAGCTGAGCCGGGCCTACCTCACGCTGGCCCAGCTCAACCAGGCCGTCGTCCGGGCCCCCGACCGATCGTCGCTCTTTGCCGAGACGTGCCGCATCGCCGTCGAGCAGGGAGGCTACGCCGGGGCGTTCGTCGCCGTCCCCGATGCCGCCGGCAACGTCGTCATCGTGGCGCGTGACGGTCGGCTGGGGACGTACATGTCGGGCCTGCGCATCGTCCTCGACCCCGAGGACCCCCGGGGCTTCGGCCCCACGGCGGTGGCCGTGCGTGAGAACCGCTCCTGCTTCAGCTCAGACTTCCTCAACGACGACCTGACCGCGCCGTGGCACGCGAGCGCCGCCCTGGAGGGCATTCGCGCCTCCGCCTCGCTCCCGTTGCGCGAGAACGGTGTGGTGGTCGCGGCCCTCACGCTCTACTCGGCGCGCCAGGGCGTCTTCGACAAGGGGGTGGGAGAGCTGCTCGAGCAGGTGGCCGACAACGTCTCCTACGCGATCGACGGCTTCGCTGCGGTCACTCGTCTCGAGCGCGAGACGGCCCAGCGTCGCGATCTCATGCGACGCCTCGTCACCGCGCAGGACACGGAGCGGGCCCGGATCGCGGCCGACATCCACGACGACTCGGTGCAGTCGCTGGCTGCCGTCGAGCTGCGGCTCGGGTTGCTGCGACGGCGGATGGGTGACTCCGCCCCCGACCTGGTGCCGATGATGGACCAGGTGAGCCACACGATCCGGGCGGCGGCCTCCGGCCTGCGCAACCTGCTCTTCGAGCTCGAACCCGCCCCGGAGGGGGAGGGGTGGGTGACCTCCGTGCGCGTGGCTGCTGAGCAGGTCTTCGAGGACCTCCCGGTCACGTGCTCGGTGCGTGCGCCCCACGACGTCGTCCTGCCCGACGCCGAGCGGCTGCCGGCCATGCGCATCGTCAAGGAGGCGCTGCTCAACGTGCGCAAGCACGCACGCGCCACCCACGTCGACATCGTGATCGTCAGCGCAGCGGCAGGGGTCGAGGTCAGCGTTACGGACGACGGTGTGGGGCTGCCCCTCGGCGTCGCACCGGAGCACCTGGTACCCAGGCGCGGCCACCGCGGCCTGGCGACCATGCGCGACCGGGCCTCGGCAGCCGGAGGGTGGTGCCGGCTCGAGCGGGTGGACACGGGAGGGGCGCGACTGCGCTTCTTCATCCCGACGGCCTGACCGACCCGGCTCGCTCGAACGGCGTCACCGGCGGCTCACGGGTAGATTGTCCACATGGCTCATGAAATGTCACCGGGCCCACCAAGCGCCGAGCTCCTCTCGTCCCTCGACCGCGTCTCGACGCCCGTCATGGCCGAGGATGCGTCGGGGACGGTGGTGTACGCCAACCAGGAGGCGCACCGCCTCGTGCGAAGGCGACGACGGACGCGGAGCGCGTCGCCCGGCGGCGTGACGGCACGCTCTTCCACGTGCAGACCAGCCCGGCCGCCATCGGTGGCCAGGACGGGGGCTGCTGGACGATCAGCCCAGTGCTCGACGTGACGAGCAGGGTCGAGGCCGAGCGGGAGGCGGCCGAGGTCAGCCGGTCCTACCTCACCCTCGTACGGCTCAACCAGGCCGTCGTCCGGGCCACCAGCGTCGAGGCCCTCTACGACGAGACGTGCCGGGTGGCGGTGGAGAACGGCGTCTTCGTGGCGGCCCTCGTCGCCGTCCCCACGCCGGCCCCCGACAGTCGGCTCCGGATCCAGGCGATCCACGGCATGCCGCGGTCCGACTTCCTCGGGCACCGCATCGACCTCGACCCCTCCGGATCCCTGGGGGACACACCCGGTGCGGTCGTGATGCGCGAGGGTCGCGCCATCATCACGTCCGACCTGCAGGTCGAGCCGGTGGGGATCCCCTGGCGGACGATCTCGGCGCGCTACGGCATCCGGTCTGCGGCGACGCTGCCCCTGCGACAGGACGGCGTCGTCGTCGCCGTCGTGTCGATCTACTCGGTGCGCCCGGGCGCCTTCGCCCACGGCGTGGCCCAGCTCGTCGAGCAGGCGGCGGAGAACGTCTCCTTCGCCCTCGACGCCCTGGCTGCGTCCCGGCGGATGAAGGACCTGGCCGACCACCGCAGGGTCCTGCTCCATCGGCTGGTCACCGCCGAGGAGAGCGAGCGGTCCCGCATCGCTGCGGACCTGCACGACGAGCCGGTGCAGGCGCTCGCGGCGGCAGAGCTGCGGCTCGGCCTCCTGCGGCGCCAGCTCGAAGACGGCCCTCCGGCGGCGGCAGCGCTGGCCAAGAGCGTCCACGACACGGTGCGGCTGGCCTCCGACGGCCTGCGGGACATGCTGTTCCAGCTGGACCCTCCGGGGCCGGCGCAGGGGTGGGCGGACGCCGCCCGGGCGGTGGCCGACCAGGTCTTCGAGGACACCCAGACCACCTGGGAGGTGCGCGGCGACCAGGCGCGGCTGTCCGACGTCGAGCACGGTCAGGCCCTGCGGATCGTCAAGGAGGCGCTCATCAACGTGCGCAAGCACGCCGGTGCGACCCACGTCTGCGTCGACGTCCGGCAGACCACTGACGGGCTGGAGGTCGCCGTGACCGACGACGGCTCCGGCCTTGACGCCACGACAGACCTCGGGGCCGGGTCAGACTGCGAGCACCTCACGTCCCGTCGCGGCCACCGCGGTATCGCGACCATGCGTGACCGGGCCGAGGCCACGGGTGGGTGGTTCCGTCTCGAACGGGGCCACGACGTCGGAACCACCGTGAGGTTCCTCGTCGCCACGGGGTAACGCCTGAGGGTCGGGTCCCGCCGCGCCGCGCCGCGTGGTGACGGGGAGGCCTGGCCGGCCGTACGCTGGCGGTTGTGTACGAGGGTGTGGTCCAGGACCTGATCGACGAGCTCGGGCGTCTGCCCGGGGTCGGTCCCAAGAGCGCCCAGCGCATCGCCTTCCACCTGCTGCAGACCGACCCGACCGACGTCACCCGGCTGGCGCAGGTGCTCCTCGAGGTCAAGGACAAGGCCCGCTTCTGCGATCGCTGCTTCAACGTCTCGCAGGAGGCGCTGTGCCGCATCTGCCGCGACCCCCGGCGCGACCTGAGTGCCATCTGCGTCGTGGAGGAGCCCAAGGACGTCGTCGCCGTGGAGCGCACCCGCGAGTTCCGGGGGCTCTACCACGTGCTCGGGGGCGCGATCTCGCCGATGGACGGCATCGGTCCGAGCGACCTGCGCATCGCCGAGCTGATGCAGCGCCTGTCCGACGGCGCCGTCACCGAGGTCATCATCGCCACCGACCCCAACATCCAGGGCGAGGCCACGGCCACGTACCTCTCACGCTTCATGAAGGACCTGGGGATCGCGGTCACCCGTCCGGCGTCCGGGCTGCCCGTCGGGGGTGACCTGGAGTATGCCGACGAGGTCACCCTGGGCCGAGCCTTCGAGGGACGGAGGGCCGTCGGTGCCTGACTCGACCCCGCACGGCGTCGACCTCGACGAGCGCGACGAGATCCTGCTCCTCGCCGCCGAGTCGGCCCGCGACGCCCAGATCTATCTCAGCACCGTGCGCGAGGTGGCCGCCGGAGCCGCCGCCGACACCGCGATTCCCGTGCTGCTGCTCGCCACGGCCCAGCTGCTGCTCACCGGCTCGCGGCTCGGCGCCATCAGGGACGTCGTCCCCTCCGAGCGCTTCGAGCCCGACCCCGGGCCCGACCCCGACCTCGAGCCCCTGCGGGACGGGCTGGCCAACCTCCTCGAGGGCCTCGACGACTACGCCGACGTCGTCGACCCGGTCACGACCGCAGAGCTGACCCGCGGCTCGCTCTCGGGCGACATCGTCGAGGTCTGTGCCGCCCTGCGTCACGGGCTCGAGCACTACGACACCGGTCGCCACGTCGAGGCCCTGTGGTGGTGGCAGTTCAGCTACCTCTCCACCTGGGGCGACCGTGCCGCCGCCTCGCTGCGGGTGCTGCAGTCGGTGCTGTCCCACCTGCGCCTCGACGTCGACGCCGAGACCCTCGCCGACGCCGAGTTCGACGCCCTCCACCCCTGACCCGAGGGCTGCGGCGCACCTGAGGGAGTCCGGCCGGCAGGAAGATCTCCGTTCACGGTGGGGCAGGGCGGCCTCCGGCAGGAGGAACCACGACCTCGGCCCCCTCCCGGCGGGGAGCTTGGCGTCGGCAGCGTGAACGGGTGCACATCTCACCCACGGGGCACCTCCGAGGAGACGCTGCTGCGCGAAGCTAGACTCAGGAGCCCGCCGAACGTCCCGTAGGAGCTGTGCCCGTTGAGCATCGTCGTCCAGAAGTACGGCGGGTCGTCCGTCGCCGATGCCGAGAGCATCAAGCGGGTGGCCCGGCGGATCGTCGAGACCCGCAAGGCGGGCCACAGCGTCTGCGTCGTCGTCTCGGCGATGGGCGACACGACCGACGAGCTGCTCGAGCTGGCCAACCAGGTCAGCCCGCTGCCGCCCGGTCGCGAGCTCGACATGCTGCTGACCTCGGGCGAGCGGATCTCGATGGCCCTGGTGGCCATGGCCATCGCCAACCTCGGTCATGAGGCCCGCTCCTTCACGGGCTCGCAGGCGGGCGTCATCACCGACGCCGCGCACGGGCGGGCCCGGATCATCGACGTCACGCCCGGGCGCATCCAGACTGCCCTCGAGGCCGGTCACATCGCCATCGTCGCCGGCTTCCAGGGGGTCAGCGTCGACACCAAGGACATCACCACCCTGGGTCGCGGCGGCTCCGACACCACCGCCGTCGCGCTTTTTTTTTTTATTGATTCGGAGTTGTGCGAGATCTACACCGACGTCGACGGCGTGTTCACCGCCGACCCGCGGATCGTGCCCTCCGCCCGCAAGATCGCGGTGATGTCCAACGAGGAGATGCTCGAGATGGCGGCCTGCGGGGCCAAGATCCTGCACCTGCGCTGCGTGGAGTATGCCCGGCGCTTCGACATGCCCATCCACGTGCGCTCGTCGTTCTCCCCCCACGAGGGCACGTGGATCACCGACACCGCCTACACCGGCGGCAACCAGCACGCCCAGCAGGCAGGACAAGGAGAGACCGTGGAAGCCCCGATCATCGCCGGCGTCGCACACGACCGCAGCGAGGCCAAGATCACCGTCGTCGGTGTCCCCGACCGGGCCGGGATGGCGGCCGAGATCTTCCGTGCCGTCGCCGCGGCCGAGATCAACATCGACATGATCGTGCAGAACGTCTCGGCCACGGAGACGGGTCTGACCGACATCTCCTTCACGCTGCCCCAGACCGACGGGCAGGCCGGGGTGCAGGCGATCACCCGCGTCCAGGACAAGGTCGGCTTCGCCTCCGTGCTCTACGACGACCACATCGGCAAGCTCTCGCTCGTGGGCGCCGGGATGCGCTCGCACCCGGGAGTCTCGGCGACGCTCTTCCAGGCGCTCGCCGACACCGGCGTCAACATCGAGATGATCTCCACCTCCGAGATCCGCGTCTCCGTCGTGACCCGCGACGACCAGCTCGACGACGCGGTGCGCGCCGTGCACACCGCGTTCGGTCTCGACTCCGGCACGGGTGAGGCCGTCGTCTACGGAGGGACCGGTCGATGAGTGACACCGCAGGTGCCAGCGACACCGGGCGCGCGCAGCGACCCACCCTCGCCCTCGTCGGGGCGACCGGCGCCGTCGGCACCGTGATGCGTCAGATCCTGTCCACCCGCGAGGACGTGTGGGGTGAGATCCGCCTCGTCGCCTCGGCCCGCTCGGCCGGCAGGCTGCTCGAGGTGCGCGGCGAGCAGGTCGCCGTGCAGGCCCTGTCGGCCGAGGTCTTCGACGGCGTCGACGTGGCGATGTTCGACGTGCCCGACGAGGTCAGCGCCGAGTGGGCCCCGATCGCCGCCGCCAGGGGTGTCGTGGTCGTCGACAACTCCGGTGCCTTCCGCATGGACCCCGACGTGCCGCTGGTGGTGCCCGAGGTCAACCCCGAGGCAGCCCGCACGCGGCCCAAGGGGATCATCGCCAACCCCAACTGCACCACGCTGACGATGATGGACGCCCTCGGCGCGCTCCACCGCCAGTGGCAGCTGACCGAGCTGGTCGTGGCGTCGTACCAAGCGGCCTCGGGGGCCGGCCAGCCCGGCATCGACCGGCTGCACGACGAGCTGGCCGTCGTCGGCGGCCGTCGCGAGCTCGGCAGCCAGGCCGGCGACGTGCGCGCGGCGATCGCCGACAAGCTCGGTGCCGAGTCGCCCTTCCCGGCACCCCTGGCGCTCAACGTCGTGCCCTGGGCGGGCTCGCTCAAGGACGGTGGGTGGTCGAGCGAGGAGCTCAAGGTGCGCAACGAGTCGCGCAAGATCCTCGGCATCGCCGACCTGAAGGTGTCGGCCACCTGCGTGCGGGTGCCGGTGGTGACGACCCACTCGCTGGCCGTCCACGCCGTCTTCGCCCAGGACATCGACGTCGAGGCCGCCCGTCAGGCCCTGGTCGAGGCGCCCAGCGTCATCGTCCTCGACGACCCGGCCGCCGGCGAGTTCCCCACTCCCGCAGACGTCGTCGGCTCCGACCCGACCTTCGTCGGGCGGCTGCGCCAGGCGCTCGACTTCCCCAACACGCTCGACCTCTTCGTCTGTGGCGACAACCTGCGCAAGGGTGCGGCGCTCAACACGGCGCAGATCGCCGAGCTCGTGGCCCGGGAGCTCACCGGCGCCTGAGCCCACGTCGGACCGGGTTCGCGTCGTGCGGGGGGCGTCGGGTGCTCGCGCGGGTCACTCCTGCGCGCCTGCGGGGTTGCACCCCGCCGAGAGCATCTCGTCGCTGCTGACCACGGGGCGCCAGGGCTCGAGGTCCCACGACGCCTTGTGGGGTGAGAGGAGCCGCGCGAAGGTCCAGTGGCAGGAGAACTGCGCCCGCATCCCCGGGGTGTCGGCCCCGGGGGCCAGACGCAGGACCTCGCGCCACGCCTCGGGGTAGGGCGCGTCCGTGGTCCGCCCCGCCGCGGTGGGACGCACCTGGAGGCTGCGGCCCCTGGACAGGGTGACCCACCGCACCCCGGCGACGTAGGGCGGTGGGGCGCCCGGTTCGGGGCGCGAAGAGGTGGCCTCGGGGCTGGGTCCCCGCGTCGTGGTCGCTGGGGTCGCCGGCGGCGGGAGCCCCGACGGGTCGGCGGACCCCCCCGCCAGGACCGGCGAGGCAGCGCACCCGGCGAGGGCGGCGACCCCCGCCAGCACGAGGACGACCCCCGGGGCTGAGGAAGAGCGTCTGACGCCGCTCACCGGCCGGGGTCCTGCGCCTCGACATCGACCACGCACACGTCGATCGTGCGCCCGGCCGACCCGAGGACGTCGTCGAGGGTGCGAGCGAGGACGGTGCGCAGCCCCTGTGCCGCAGCCGGGAGCGCGGTCCCGTAGCCCGCCACCACGTCGAGCCGCACGCCGGTGCACTGCGCACCGCTCGCGCCGGGCGTGACCCGCAGCTCGAGGGCGACCGGCGCCGTGCCCGCGACCTGTGCGGCGGCGC
>JALYVC010000509.1 GCA_030853445.1 Actinomycetota bacterium
GCCCAGGGGTCACCCCTCGGGCCGTCGAGATCCATCGGGTCGGGCGGGAGCTCCCACGGGTCGGCCGGGGGCTCACCCCACGGGTCGGGACCGGTGGGGGCCGGGGCCGGGCGGGCGGCGTAGAGCAGGTCACGCAGACGCTGGCCCCAGCCGAGGTCGGTGAGCCGGGCGAGGACACGCCCGGGGTCGAGACCCTCGTCGGCGGCGATCCTGCCCGAGACGGGCACGCCGAGCCGAGACATGCCCGTCGGCCACTGGGCGCGGGCGTCTAGCGGCACACCGACCTGACGCAGTCGCTCGCGGGCGGCCCCGATGGCGGCCTCGGGGATGGTGGTGTCGACCCAGGGCCCGGCGCAGCGGTCGCAGCGGCCGCAGGGGGTGGCCGTGTCGTCATCGAGCGCGCGCTGCAGGAAGGCCATGCGGCATCCGTCGCCGCGCTCGTAGTCGACCATCAGCCGCTGCTCGCGCTCGCGGGACTGCGCGACCCTGGCGTAGCGCTCGGCGTCGTAGGTCCACTCCTGACCGGTGGCGACCCACCCGCCGGTGACGCGGCTGACGGCGCCGTCGACGTCGAGCACCTTGAGCAACAGCTCGAGCCGGGTGCGGCGCACGTCGACCGCCGTCTCGAGCGCCGCGGTCGACATCGCCCTGGGTGCACCGGCGAGGGCGCGGAGCACGGCGTCAGCCTGCTCCTGGCGGGGCATCGACGCCGAGGCGAAGTACCGCCAGATGTCGTGGTCCTCGGGGCCGGGGAGCAGCAGCACGTCGGCGTGGTCGGTGGCGCGGCCGGCTCGACCGACCTGCTGGTAGTAGGCGACGGGGGAGGACGGCGCCCCGAGGTGCAGCACGAAGCCGAGGTCGGGCTTGTCGAAGCCCATCCCCAGCGCGCTGGTGGCCACGAGGGCCTTGACCCGGTTGTCACGCAGGGCGCCCTCGAGCTCTTCCCGTTCCGCTGGGTCGGTGCGCCCGGTGTAGGCCCGCACCTCGTGACCGGCGGCGCGCAGCGTGGCCGCGACGTCCTCGGCGGCCGAGACGGTGAGGGTGTAGACGATGCCGCTGCCCGGCAGGTCGGCCAGGTGGGCGACCAGCCACGCGATCCGCTGCTCGGGCGCGGCCAGCGGTAGCACCCCGAGGCGCAGGGAGTCGCGGGCCAGCGGCCCCCGCAGGGTGAGCACGTCGTGGCCCCCGGCGCCCAGCTGCTCGGCGACGTCGGTGACCACCCGTGCGTTGGCCGTGGCGGTCGTCGCGAGCACAGGGGTGTCGCTGGGCAGGGTCTGGAGCAGGTCGCGGATGCGCCGGTAGTCGGGCCGGAAGTCGTGGCCCCAGTCGCTGACGCAGTGGGCCTCGTCGACGACGAGCAGACCGCAGCGGCGGGCCAGGTCGGGCAGCTGCTCGTCGCGGAAGCGCGGGTTGTTGAGCCGCTCCGGGCTGACCAGCAGCACGTCGACCTCGTCGGCCGCCAGGGCGGCTGCGACGTCACCCCAGTCCTGCGCGTTCGAGCTGTTCATCGTCACGGCCCGGATGCCGGCCCGGGCCGCGGCGGCCACCTGGTCGCGCATGAGGGCCAGCAGCGGCGAGATGATGATGCTCGGGCCGGCGCCCTGGGCCCGGCGCAGCGCGGTCGAGACGAAGTAGACGGCCGACTTGCCCCACCCGGTGCGCTGCACGACGAGCACCCGCTGCCGGGCCCCCACCAGGGTCTCGATCGCCTCGAGCTGTCCGTCGCGGAAGTCGACGTCGTCGCGTCCGACGAGCCGGCGCAGCGCGGCGCGAGCGTCCCCGGCGAGGGCGCTGTCGGTGGCGCTCGGGGACGTGGTCGGGAGGGAGGACGTCATACCGGCCACCGTACGGCGCCCTCCCGACAGGCCGCGGCGGCCCTCCACAGGCTGGGGACGACGTCGTCACCAAACCGGTCGCCGACCGTCCGCAACTCCGTCTACGGTGAGCTCCATGTCCATCGCGCGCAGACCGACGACCGTCCTCGACTGCCCCGACGCGGGCGCCCTCGCCACCTTCTACGCGGCGATGCTGGGCTGGCAGGTGAAGGGCGAGGACGGCTGGTCAGAGGCCTGGAGCGAGGACTGGCCCCCGCTCGCCTTCCAGGAGGTCGAGGGCTACCGAGCGCCGACCTGGCCGAGCCAGGACGTGCCCCAGCAGCACCACATCGACGTCGTCGTCGACGACCTCGACGAAGCGGAGGTGGCCGTGGTCGCCCTTGGGGCCACGAAGGCCGAGCACCAGCCGGGCACCACCTTCCGGGTCTTCCTCGATCCCGCAGGTCACCCGTTCTGCCTCTGCACCAGCTGACGGCGGGCGCGGGCCCCCGGCGCGTCCCGGGGCTGCGAGGATGGCGCCATGGCCAGTCCCGATCGTCCTTCCATCGGCTACACCGTCGCCGTGCCCCTGCGCTGGTCGGACATGGACGCCTACGGCCACGTCAACAACGTCCAGTTCCTGCGCCTGCTCGAGGACGCGCGCGTGATCGGCTTCGAGCAGTGGTTCGGCCGGGGGCGCAGCCTGCTCGACCACGGGGTGCTCGTCACCCGCCACGAGATCGAGTATCTCGCGCCGCTGGCCTTCCGCCACGCCCCGGTCGCCGTCGACATGTGGTGTACCAAGGTCGGGGCCGCGAGCTTCGACCTCGCCTACGACCTGCGTGACCCCGACGGCGTCGGCGATGTGACCTACGCCCGCGCCGCCACGGGAGTGGTCACCTATGACTTCGACCGCGCTGCCCCTCGCCGCCTCGACCCCGCGGAGCGCGCCGTGCTCGAGGCGAACCTCGGCCGGGTGCAGGGCTTCCGGTGGCGCAGCCGATGAGCACGCCCATCCTGCGTTTCGACGACGAGGACGGCTACGCCGACTTCGCGACCTTCGTCGGCCGCGCGCGCGCTCTCGACACCGACGGGGCCATGCGTCTGCAGGTGGTGGGGGTGACGCTCGCTGCCCACGTGCAGGCCATCCCCGGTCGCGGTCTGCTGGCAGAGGGAGGCGTCACTGCGGTGCGCGCCTGTCGGCTCGCTGAGCCGCTCGAGCTCGACGTCGTCGTACCCCTCTCGGCGCTCACCGACCGCCTCGCCCGCCACCCCGCCGGGGTCGAGCTGCCCGTGCCACCCACCGTCGTCTCCGCGCCTTGGGCCTCGCTGCTTGCGCCCCGCGCGGGCTGGGAGCCGGTGGGGCAGGTAGCCGAGGACGACCTGCGTTCGGCGGCCAGCGCCGGAATCGAGGAGGTCACCCTCGGCTCCCGCACCGAGGGCGGCGGCGCCGCCGGAGGAGCCCCCGCGCTCACGGCGCTCCGGTATGCCGTCTGGTCGCGTCCGACGCCCACCACGCCGCCCGTGCCGTCCGGGGCCGCCTTCGCCGCCCACGTGCTCGGCTTCCTCGCCCGGCCGGGAGCCGGCGCCACGGCGAGGGTGCTCCAGCAGGGACGCTGGGTTCGGGTGGCGGCGTCGTACGGGCACGTGCTGGTGCGCTGAGCACGTCTCCCTGCTCGAGGCAGCACGCCTGCGGCGCGAGGCTACTGGCGCCACTGACCTCGATCGACGAGCACCTGCTTCAGCAGGTCGATCCGGTCGGTGACCAGGCCGTCGACCCCGAGGTCGAGCAGGCTCACCATCTCGGCGGGGTCGTCCACCGTCCACACGTGTACCTGCTTCCCGAGGCGGTGGGCGCGCCCGACGAACGAGCGCGTCACCAGCCGCACCGACACCAGACCGAGCCGGTGCACCACGGGCACCTGGAGCACGGCGGCAGGGAGGCGCGCGAGGGCGCTCAGCCTCGCCGGGGCGAACCGCACGACCGCGGTCTCGCGCGGACCGGCGGTGGTCGCGACCCGTTCGCCCGCCAGGCGACGGAAGGCGCGCAGGCGTCGGTCGGAGAAGGACGCGACACACACCCGCGCCTCCGCGCCGTGGTCGCGCAGGGTCCGCCATAACGGCTCCACGGCGCCATCGGCCTTGAGGTCGATGTTGAAGCGGGTGGTCGGCAGCTCCTCGAGGAGGTCGGCGAGTCGCGGCACCGGCTCACGCCCGGCGATGCGGGCGCGGGCGACAGCGGCCCACGGCAGCTGCGCCACTCGGCCCGAGCCGTCGGTCACCCGCTCGAGCCGGTCGTCGTGGAAGGCCACCAGCTCTCCGTCGGCGGTCGCGTGCACATCGGTCTCGACGTAGCGGTAGCCGAGGTCGACCGCGGTCCGGAAGGCCCTCAGGGAGTTCTCGATGCCGACGTTGGGGCCGTAGGTCGCTCCGCCGCGATGGGCCAGGGCCAGTGGTGGCTCGTCGAGGTAGGGCCGTGGGTGGTCACGGGCGGGGGGCACCGTGGCACTGTGCCACGCGACCCCGGTCGGCCTCGACCTCGGTCCTGACCGATGATGGGGACGTGACGTCACTGCCCCACCGCCCCCTCGCCATGGCCGACTGCCTCCGCGAGTGCTCCTGGTCGGCGACGACCCACACGCTCGGTGGCGAGCCGCTGTTCGCCTGTGACGCCTGCGGCTCGGAGTGGGTGCGCAGCGAGGCGTGGACGCCCATCGACTGGATGGGCGAGATCCCGCCGGCCGTCGTCGACGAGCGCTCCCACCCGGCCTGAGCGCAGGTCGGCCCCGAACCGCGGGGTGGGCCAGGCGACCGAGTGGCGGGCGCGGTCGGACGAAGACCGGCCCGCGGCGACCGAACGGACCATTCCTGTGTGTCTGGTTTGTCCCCTACGGTGGGGTCAGGCGCTTTCGACCGCCTGACCTGACCGGTTCCGGCACCCCACCCCGACCCCGGTCGCCCTGCACCGTCCTCCACCTCGTGCACCTCCCCCCGGCCGCCGGCTTCCACCGACGGGTCTGCTCCTGCCCCCACACCGGCCCGCCTGCGCGGTCACTGCTGCGCGCCTGCGTACCCACCCGAAAGAACACCGCCATGCCCCTCCCCACCTCGCGGTCCCTCCTGAGCCCACCTGCCCTGCGCCGTCATCGCAGTGGCGCCCATGACGTATGCGGACAGTCCGACGGCACCGGCGACAGGGGGGAACCTGGCTCCGGCCAGTGGTTCGGCTCCCGGGCCACCGACATCGTGAGCAGATCGCTCACTGCCGGCCTCCTCGGCTGAGGAGGCACCTCCAGGGG
>JALYVC010000510.1 GCA_030853445.1 Actinomycetota bacterium
GCACCGGTGCGGGCCACCCACAGGTGCCGCAGCGCTGGGCGCCATCCGCCACGGGAGCACCGCAGCGGTCGCAGGAGGTCGGCATGGGGGAGCTCCCTCTCGTCGGCTCCGGGGACGGTGCGCCGAGTCAGGCGCGCCCGTGTCTGGGCCCTGCAGTCTGGCACGGTGCGGTGGCCGGAGGGAGCCGATCTCGGGGGCGGGCCTGCCGGGGTCGGGGTCGTCACCGACCGTCCCGACGCCGGACCCACTGCCGGACCCACCGCCTCGCGACCCCCACGGCCCGGGCCGGTCCTGCCCCTCACCGGCTTCAGGGCCGCCACACAGATTTCGGCAGCCTCGGCCCCCGTCGCATACTTGCCGGGCACGTATTGCCGGTCATCCCGCCCGCGCCTGCGCCCCCGCGAGGTCGCGCACCGGCCCGTGCGCCCCCATGAAAGCAGGACCGTGAGCAGCCAGAAGCCTTCTTCGCGACCCGTCACCCGGGCCACCGGCCGCACCACGGCCCCCCCGCCGTCGCGGGGGCGCCGCGTGTGGCGCTGGGTGCGCTGGCCGCTCTTCGCGCTGCTGAGCCTCTTTGCGCTGGCCTGCGTCGCTGTGGCGGTCGCCTACGCGCGCACGGACATCCCGTCGCCCAACCAGCTGGCCAGCGCGCAGGCGTCGATCCTCTACTACGACGACGGCAAGACCGAGATGGCGCGCATCAGCGACGCCAACGCCAACCGCGAGAGCGTCGACCTCAAGGACGTCCCGGTGACGGTGCAGCACGCCGTGCTCGCCGCCGAGGACCGCTCGTTCTACTCCAACCCCGGCATCTCCTTCACCGGCATCGGCCGTGCGGTCTGGGACGCCGTACGCGGCCGTGACACCCAGAGCGGGGGATCCACCATCACCCAGCAGTACGTCAAGAACTACTTCCTCACCCAGGACAAGACCCTGACCCGCAAGGGCAGGGAGATCATCATCGCGGTCAAGATCGACCGCACCACGAGCAAGGACCAGATCCTGCAGGACTATCTCAACACCATCTACTTCGGGCGCGGGGCCTACGGCATCAAGACCGCCGCCAAGGCCTACTTCGGCAAGGACCCGAGCCAGCTGACGGTCGCCCAGGGTGCCGTCCTGGCGTCGGTGCTCAACGCTCCGTCGCTCTACGACCCCGCCCTCGGCAAGGCCCAGCAGCAGCGCCTCTCCGACCGCGTCACCTACGTGCTCGACGGCATGGTCTCGCAGGGCTGGCTCTCGGCGGCCGACCGCGCCAGGATCACCGGCGTCCCCCGGACCATCGCGCCCCCCACCCGCAAGGCCCTCTCGGGCACCAACGGCTACCTCGTGGCTGCCGCTCGCGACGAGCTCGCCTCGGTGCTCGACCTCACCACCGACGACATCGACCGCGGTGGCCTGCGCGTCACCACGACGATCAACAAGGCCGCCCAGGACGCGGCGGTCGCGGCCGTCGCCAAGGAGGTCCCCGCCTCGGCCAAGGACGTGTATGCCGGCCTGGCGGCCATCCGTCCCGGCGACGGCTCGGTCGTGGCCATGTACGGCGGCGCCGACTACCAGACCCGGCCCATCAACTCGGCGACCCAGGCGATCATGCAGGCCGGCTCGACCTTCAAGCCGTTCGCTCTCATCGCCGCGCTCGAGCAGGGGGTCAGCGAGAAGACCCGGTTCGACGGCAGCTCGCCCTACGTGGTGGGCAGCACGCGCATCCCCAACGAGTTCGACGAGAGCTTCGGCCGGGTCGACCTGCGCTACGGCTTGGCCAAGTCGATCAACACGGTCTACACCCGGTTGAACAGCCAGATCGGCCCGGACAAGACGCGTGAGGCGGCGGTGGCGGCGGGCATTCCCGGGATCTGTCCCTCGGGAACGACCACCGGCTGCACCCCGGGGTTGGACGACACGCTGACCAACGTCCTCGGCACCGCCTCCCCGCACGTCATCGACGTGGCCAACGCCTACGCGACCATCGCGGCCGGCGGCAAGCGGGCTACTCCACACCTCGTGGCCCGGGCCACGTCATCGGTCCTCGACGTCGACTACACCGCGTCCAAGCCGCTCGAGCAGGCCTTCTCCTCCGAGGTGGCCGCCGACACCCTCGACGCCATGCAGGGGGTGACCGCACCCGGTGGCACGGGGTCGAGGGCGTCGAGCCTCGGCCGCCCCGTGGCCGGCAAGACCGGCACCACCGACAGCCACCTGTCCGTCTGGTGGACCGGAGTCGTCCCGCAGCTGTCGGTCTCGATCGGCATGTTCAAGGACGTCGGGGGGAAGACCCAGCCGCTGACCAACATCGCGGGGATCAGCGAGCTCTCCGGCAACTCGCTCCCGCTGTCGATCTGGCTCGACTTCATGCAGGTCGCGACCCGGAACCTGCCCGTCCAGGACTTCCCCGCTCGTGCGGGGATCGGCGACGACAAGATCTCGGCCGCGCCGACCCAGACCTACACCCCGCCGCCCGCCACCTCGACACCGCCCCCGACGAGCTCCACCCCGCCCCCGACCACGACGACCACCACGACGACCACGACGACCACGACGAC
>JALYVC010000511.1 GCA_030853445.1 Actinomycetota bacterium
CCCCACAGCTCCTCGGCATGGCCCACCTGCTCGGGAGACACGGCATCACCGCCGGGTGCGGCAGGCACCGGGTGCTCGAGAGCCCCGCACACGGGGCAGCGGTGGTCGTCTTCGAGCCGGGACGCGAGCTCGGCCGCCATGCCGTCGAGCCGTGACTGCCGGGCCGTCAGGTACGCCTCGTGCGCGCCGAGCTCGTCATCTCGAGCGTCCCGGTGCTCGTCGGCGAGCCGGGTCGCCGACGCCTGCGCCTTGCTGAGGGCAGCCGCGACCCAGACCAGCTCACCGAGCGTCTCGTGCCGGGCACGCAGGACGGAGTGCTCGCGGGAGCGGGCCCGGTGCGCCTCGACGGCGTCGCGGGCCTCGACCTGCCGCTCGAGCAGGGTGGCCGTCCTGGCCGTCAGCTGCTCGACCTCACCGGCCGCGGCAGCCTCCTGCTCACCCAGCTGCTGGAGTCGACGGGCCAGCTCGTGCCGCTCGCGGTCGGCCCGCCGGGCGTCAGCGAGTCCAGGGTCGTGGCCGGTCAGCTCGACGAGGGCCCGGTCGATGTGGGTCGAGTCGGCCTCGGGGCCGAGACCCAGCCGGTGCCGCAGCCGCGTCACATGGGTGGCGACGGTACCGACCCGGGCCCGGGCTCGCTCACGGGCCGCCAGATCTGTCGTCACCAGGTCGGCGAGCCTGCTGCGCTCCACCCGACGGGCGGCTGCCGTCAGGTCGGGTTCGGCCTCCAGGAGCTCGGCGAGCTGCACCGTGGCCGCCCGGGCCCGGCGCTGCCGCTCGGCCAGGGCCTCGACCTCGAGACGCGACTGCTCGGCCAGGGTGACCCGGCCGTCGGCCGCGTCGAGCTCGGCCAGGGTGGAGCCCCCGTGTTCCTCGCACCGCTGGGCCAGGCCGGTGAGGGCACTCGGCAGGCTCTCGAGGTGCTCCACCGTCCAGGCGTCGTCGCCGGCGACCTCGGGGGGCAGCGTCACGACGGCGTCTCGAAGTCGCGCCAGGTCGGTGGCGACGCCCGCCCGAGCCTGCTCGACCTGCTCGGCGAGTGTCCGGCGCTGGTCGACGAGCCACTCCTCGACGCCGGTCCAGGTCGAGATGTCGAAGAGGCGCTCGAGCAGCCCGCGCCGTTCCTCGGCGTCGGCCCGCAGGAAGGCCGAGAACTCACCCTGGGGCAGCAGCACGACCTTGCTGAACTGCTCGAGACCCATCCCGAGCACCTCGGTGACGATCTCACCGACCTCGTCGCTGCGGGTCGACCTCACCACCCACCGTCCGCCGACGTGCTCCTGCAGGAGGACGGTGGCCGGAGCCCTGGTCGTGCCCGTGCCCCGCTTCTTCGGCCGCTCGAACTCCGGTGACCGGGTCACCCGGAACCGTCGGCGACCCGTGGTGAAGTCGAGGACCACCTCGGGAACCGCGAGATCGGCGGCGTGGTCGCTTCGCAGTCGCCGACTGCCGCGTCGAGCCCCCGGCAGCCCGGCATACAGCGCATAGCAGACGGCGTCGAGCAGGCTGGTCTTGCCGGCTCCGGTGGGCCCCTGGATGAGGAACAACCCGGCGGCAGACACCTCGTCGAAGTCGACCTCGACGGTGTCGGCGAAGGGGCCGAAAGCCGTGACCCGCAGGGTGTGCAGCTTCACGCGACACCTTCGTCCAGATCGGTGCCGAACCCCTCGAGACCGGGGAGCATCGCCCCGAGCTCGTCGGCGTGCCGGGCCTGCTCCACCCGCGACGCCTCGAGGGCCTCGCGCAGCAGACTCCTCTCTCCGCGTCCGGCCGGGTGCCCGGCGCGCACGTGGTGCAGGAAGTCGCAGCACAGGTCGAGGTCGTCGCGGTGGGCGCCGACCCGTGCCGCATACGAGCTGAGCTCGACCGCCGCGCCCTGGGGCTCCCACTGCAGCACGAGGGTGTGCGGGAAGCGGGCCCGCAGCCGGTCCATCGCGGCCCGTGGTCGGCTGGCGTCGGTCAGGGTCGCCTGCACGTAGGCGGACTCGGCCGCTCGCAGGCTCAGGTCGGCCAGCAGGTCGTCGAGGTCGCCCCGCAGCAGCCGAAGGGGTCGGTCGACCGGCGCCTCGACGAACTGTGCCGCCACCGCCCCGTCGGCGGCGAGATCGACCAGCCACGACCCCTTCGTGTGTCGCCACTCGCTGAACGACATCGCCACGGGGGAGCCGCTGTAGCGCACCCGCTCGGTGATCTCCTGGCGCCCGTGAAGGTGCCCGAGGGCGGTATACGACGCTGCGGCGAAGACGTCGGGATGCACGGCGCTCACCCCGCCCACCGCGATGTCGCGCTCGCTGTCGCTGGTGGCTCCGCCGGTGACGAAGGCGTGGGCCATGACCACCGACGGTCCTCCTCGAGCGGCGAGGTCGGTCTCGACCCGGGTCATCGCCGCCCTCAGCACCCCGGCGTGAGTGCGCTCGCCAGCACCGAGGGTCTCGGCCACCGCCGAGGGCTCGAGGTAGGGCAGGGCGTGCACAGCCACCCCCTTGACGACCACCGGCCGGCCGATGCCGGCCACGGCCGAGCGGATGTGCAGTCCCGAGCGCTCCAGCAGGTCGGAGGCGAAGCCGAGGCGGGTCGCGGAGTCGTGGTTGCCGCTGGAGAGCACGACCTGCGCACCGGCGTCGACGAGGCGCACGACCGTCTCGGACAGCAGGTGCACCGTGTCGGGCGAGGGCAGGGCGCGGTCGTAGACGTCACCGGCGACCAGCACGGCGTCCACCCGCTCGGCCCGCACGACCTCGACGAGGTGGTCGAGGACCCGGGCCTGGGCAGGCAGCAGCCCCACCTGGTGGAAGGACCGTCCCAGGTGCCAGTCGGAGGTGTGGAGGAACCGCACGCTCGAAGGGTAGGTCGGGGCACCGACAGCGTCGGGGAGGTCTATCGGCGTGTGCAGATTCGCACCGCCGTGACGGTGCGCCCGGAAGGCCTGACCCCCTACGGTTTCCCCATGGGAAAGGACGTCGCCTCGGCGAGCTTCACGCGTGAGCAGCGCCAGCAGTACCGCGAGAAGGTGCGGGCCGACCTCGACGTCTTCGGGCGGATGCTCAGCCAGAGCAGCTTCGAGTTCGACCGCCAGCTCACAGGCATGGAGATCGAGCTCAACCTCGTCGACGACGACTACGGCCCGAGGATGGCCAACGAGGACGTCCTCGCCGCCATCGAGGACCCGGAGTACCAGACCGAGCTCGCACGCTACAACATCGAGTTCAACCTGCCGCCACAGCCGCTGCCGGGCACCTCGGCCCTCGACCTCGAGGCCCACCTGCGCAACTCGCTCAACGCGGCGGAGCGCCGCAGTCGTGGGGTGGGCGCCCACATCCTCATGATCGGCATCCTTCCGACGGTCATGCCCGAGCACTTCGAGGCCGACTGGATGAGCGTCAACACCCGCTACCAGGCCCTCAACGACGCGGTCCTCGCAGCCCGCGGCGAGGACATCAAGCTCGAGATCGAGGGCGGCACCGGAGAGCGCATCGACACGTATGCCGACTCGCTGGCGCCCGAGAGCGCCTGCACGTCGGTGCAGCTGCACCTGCAGGTCGAGCCCCACCACTTCGCTGCGCACTGGAACGCCGCCCAGGTCCTGGCCGGCCCGCAGCTGGCCATGGGGGCCAACAGCCCGTTCTTCTTCGGCCGGCAGCTGTGGCACGAGACGCGGATCGAGCTCTTCACCCAAGCGGCGGACACGCGGTCGGTCGAGCTGAAGAACCAGGGGGTCCGTCCCCGGGTCTTCTTCGGGGAGAGGTGGATCACCTCGATCTTCGACCTCTTCGAGGAGAACGTGCGCTACTTCCCGGCGCTGCTGCCCGAGCTGACCGACGAGGACCCGGTCGCCGTGCTCGACGCCGGTGGCGTGCCCCGGCTCGAGGAGCTCAAGCTGCACAACGGCACGGTCTACCGCTGGAACCGGCCCATCTACGACATCGTGGGCGGGCGGCCCCACCTGCGGGTCGAGAACCGCGTCCTGCCGGCCGGTCCGAGCATCATCGACGTCATGGCCAACTCGGCCTTCTACTACGGCGCCCTGCGCATGCTCGCCTCCGACGACCGCCCGGCCTGGACGCGGATGAGCTTCACCGCGGCCGAGGAGAACTTCTTCGCCGGTGCCCGCGACGGCATCGAGTCGCGGATGTTCTGGCCCGACCGCGGCGAGGTCCCTGCGACCGAGCTGGTCCTGCGCCACCTGCTGCCGCTCGCCCACGAGGGCCTGCGCCGCTGGGGGGTCGCGCCGGAGGTGCGCGACCGCTACCTGTCCGTGATCGAGGGTCGAGCCCTGAGCGGGCAGAACGGCGCCTCGTGGCAGATCGAGGCCGTGCGCCGACTCGAGGAGCGCGGTCTCGATCGCCCGGCCGCCCTGCGCGAGATGCTGCGCTCCTATGCCGCCCAGATGCACGAGAACCTCCCCGTGCACACCTGGGAGCTGCCGTAGGGACACCTGCCCGGCGGGTGGGTTGTCGGTCAGGTCGGCTACCATGGCCGTATCCCTTGACCCCCTTGACGCGTTGTCGGGGTCCGTGCCGACGAGTTGGAGACCCCGGTGACCGACGCAGCCACCCCGATCACTCAGCGCAATGCCGTGGCCACGGGCGAGCTGCTCTCGACCGTGGAGCGGCTGCTCGGCGAGCGGGCCGACGAGCTCGCCCGACAGGGGAGGAGCCTGCGCTCGCTCGGCGACCTCGGTGAGCTGGCGGCCCGGATGGTGGCGGTGCTGCCGTCTGTGCACCCCTACGACACCGCCATCGGTCCGTTCTACGACACCGGCGGCCTCAGCCAGTGGCTCGGCGTGAGCCGGCAGGCGCTGGCCGACCGCGTGCGGCGCGGCACCCTGCTCGCCTGCCGCACGCACGACGGCCACCTGCTCTACCCGCTGTTCCAGTTCGCCCGCTCCGGTGAGGTGCGCACCGGCATCGTCGACGTCGTCGGCATCATGACCCGTGCCCGGGTCGACGGCTGGGTGACGGGCACCTGGCTGACGACGCCGTCTGCCGTCTTCGACGGTGACAGCGCCGTCGACCACCTCGTGGTCCACCACGCCTCGCGGGCGTGCGTGGCGCGGGTCGTGGCGGCGGCGGCGGCCGACGTCGCATCGTGGGCCAGGTGAGCTCTCCATACGGGCCGGACGAGCGTGACCCCGACC
>JALYVC010000002.1 GCA_030853445.1 Actinomycetota bacterium
CTGAAAATCGGAAGGTCGGCGGTTCGACCCCGCCCCTGGCCACCAGCAAACCTGCACGTCATACGGATCGCATCATCTCTGGCCCATCTCACTGGCGCGCCCTACCAACAACCTCTCGCGGTCACGCCGTCCAGCCCGACCGGGACGCACTGAAGGCGGGCCGGCCGACCTTCTCGGTCAGCCCCGAGAGCCTCGTCGCTGCCGGCCACGTGGTCGCGATCGAGTGGCTTGGCGGCGCGGCGTCACTCGCCCACCTCCCGCGCGAACCACGGGTTCACTCCTGCTTGCTCGGCGCTCCGTGCCGTTCAGGCCCTGCTCAGGCGTCAGGAGACGATCCTGTCATCGGCCCCACGAGACCCGCCGTGCGGACCCATGAAACCGAGGCAGGGACCGGGTCCGCGCACCTGACCCTCAACCGACGAAGCTCTCGGCCACGACCAGGGCCTCGTCCAAGATGCCGAGGCCTTCCTCGATCTCGGCAGCGACAACAGTGCAGGGCGGCACCACGTGCAGCCTGTTGAAGTTGACGAAGGGCAGCAGACCTCGCTGCTTGCAGGCGTCCACCAACGCGGCCATGGCCGGGGAGCTGCCTCCGTAGGGGGCGAGGGGTTCCCTGGTCTCGCGGCTGGTGACGAGCTCGAGCGCCCAGAAGACCCCCAGGCCCCGGACCTCACCGATGATCGGGTGACGCTCAGCCAGCTCCCGCAGCCCCGGGCCTAGGACCTCCCGTCCAATGCTCGCGGCATTCTCGACGATGCCCTCGTCGGCCATCGCGTTGATGCTGGCGACGGCGGACGCGCACGCGAGCGGGTGGCCGGAGTACGTCAGCCCGCCTGGGTAGACGCGGTCGTCGAAGGTGGACGCGATGCGCTCGGAGATGATGACGCCACCGAGGGGGACGTAGCCTGAGTTGGAGCCCTTCGCGAAGGCGATCAGGTCTGGGGTGATGTCCCAGTGATCGACGGCGAACCATTCTCCTGCCCGGCCGAAGCCGGCCATCACCTCGTCGGCGACGTACACGATGCCGTACCGGTTGCAGATGTCACGGACGCCGGCCAGGTACCCCTCCGGTGGGACGAGGACCCCGGCGGTGCCGGGGATGGTCTCGAGCACGATGGCGGCGATGGTGGCTGGGCCCTCGAGGCTGACGACCTGCTCGAGGTGGTCGAGGGCCCGAGCGCACTCCTGCTCGACCGTCTCGGACCAAAAGGAGGAGCGGTAGGCATACGGGCCGAAGAAGTGCACGATGCCCGTGGCTCCCCCCTCGTTGGGCCAACGGCGAGGGTCACCCGTCATCTGCAGGGCGGTGGTGGTGCCACCGTGGTAGCTGCGGTAGGTCGAGAGCACCTTGTGTCGCCCCGTGTGCAGACGCGCCATCCGCACGGCGTTCTCGATCGCGTCGGCCCCACCGTTGGTGAAGAAGACCCGGTTCAGGTCACCGGGCGCCAGCTCGGCGATCAGCCGAGCAGCCTCACTGCGCTGGTCGTTCGCGTGCTGCGGGGCGATCGTGCACAGTCGAGCCGCCTGCTCCTGGATCGCGGCGACGACCTTCGGGTGCTGGTGGCCGATGTTGGTGTTGACCAGCTGGGACGAGAAGTCGAGGTACCGCTTGCCCGAGTAGTCCCACACCCAGCTGCCCTTCGCGCCGGCGATGACCAGCGGGTCGAGGCTCTTCTGGGCGGACCAGGAGTGGAAGACGTGGGCGCGGTCGAGCTCGTAGGCTCGTGCCCCGACGGCTGCGTCAGGCGTGGAGGTCGTCATGAGGGTCGCCGCCTTTCAGGCGTTCTGCGGGAAACCGAGGTTGAGCCCGCCGTGGCTGGGATCCAGCCAGCGCGAGGTGACGACCTTGCCGCGGGTGAAGAACTGCACGCCCTCGGTGCCGTGGGCATGGGTGTCACCGAACAGCGAGTTCTTCCACCCGCCGAAGGAGTAGTAGGCCATCGGAACCGGGATCGGCACGTTGACGCCGATCATGCCGACCTGCACCTCGTTCTGGAACCGGCGGGCCGCACCCCCGTCGTTGGTGAAGATCGCCGTGCCGTTGCCGTAGGGGTTGGCGTTGACCAGCTCGAGCGCAGCGTCGTAGGTGTCGACCCGCAGCACCGACAGCACCGGCCCGAAGATCTCGTCGGTGTAGAGGCTCATCTCGGGTGTGACCTGGTCGAACAGGGTCGGCCCGAGCCAGAAACCCTCGGCGGCACCGTCGAACTCCTGGTCGCGACCGTCCACCACCAGCGTCGCGCCGGCCTGCGTGCCGGCGTCGAGGTAGGACGCGACCCGGTCGCGGTGCGCCTTGGTCACCAGCGGACCCATGTCGGCGCCGCGGCGCCCGTCACCGGTACGTAGCGTCGCCACCCGCTCAGCGATCTTGGCGACCAGCGCATCGGCCACCGAGTCGACGACCACCAGCGCCGAGATCGCCATGCACCGCTCACCGGCCGACCCGAAGCCCGCGTTGACAGCGGCGTCGGCGGCCAGGTCGAGGTCGGCGTCGGGCAGCACCACCATGTGGTTCTTGGCCCCGCCCAACGCCTGCACCCGCTTGCCGTTCGCGGTCCCGCGTTCGTAGACGTACCGGGCGATCGGCGTGGAGCCGACGAACGAGACGGCAGCCACGTCCGGGTGGGTCAGCAGACGGTCCACCGCGACCTTGTCGCCGTGCACCACCGAGAAGACTCCCTCGGGCAGGCCCGCGTCGGCCCACAGCTGCGCGATCAGCAGGGAGGCGGACGGGTCCTTCTCGCTCGGCTTGAGCACCACCGCGTTGCCGGCGGCGATCGCCACCGGGATGAACCACAGCGGCACCATGGCCGGGAAGTTGAACGGCGAGATGACGGCGACGACCCCCAGCGCCTGCCGGATCGAGTAGACGTCGACTCGGGTCGAGACGTTCTCACTGAACCCACCCTTGAGCAGGTGCGGGATGCCGCAAGCGAACTCCACGACCTCCAGCCCTCGGGTCACCTCACCGACGGCGTCACTGAGGACCTTGCCGTGCTCGGCGGTGATCAGGGCTGCGACGTCCTCCTTGCGCGCATCCAGCAGCTCACGGAACTTGAAGAGCACCTTCGTGCGGGTCGACAGGGACGCGGCGGCCCACGCCTTGGCGGCACTTGAGGCCCCAGCCACGGCCAGGTCCACCGTCGCGTCATCGGCCAGGTCGACGAGACCAGTGACCTGCCCGGTGGCCGGGTCGAACACCTCCCCCGAGCGCGCGGACGTGCCCTCGAAGGGCCGGCCGTCGATCCAGTGCGTGATCCGTTGCGTCATGACTCTCCTGGGGTGTGGGCTGCTGCGACCGTGACTCCTCACTACTCTGGCGCATCAGCCCCAGCGGGCGCATCGGGCAAGTTGTCATGGATCGATCAATCACTAATTACACTTCGTAGCATGCTGTCGCTGTCGGTCGTCGTCGCCCTGCTCGAACGACTCGGTGGTGCACCACAGGTGCTGGTTCCCGCCTCCGCAAGCTCGAGACCGGTGCGTTGGGTGCACGTCAGTGAGCTCACCGACATCGGCTCGATGCTTCGCGGGGGCGAGCTGATCCTGACCACGGGGATCGCGCTCCCCCAGCGGCCCGCCGACCTCAAGCGGTACGTCCGCAGCCTCGTCGGAGCGGGAGCCAGCGGTCTGGTGGTCGAGCTGGGCCGCCGCTGGCCACTGCTGCCGGACGTCCTGGTGCAGCAGGCGCGGACCGCCGGCCTGCCGTTGGTCGCCCTGCACCGACCGGTTGCCTTCGTCGCCGTCACCGAAAGCATCCACACCAGCATCGTCAACGCGCAGTACGAGCTGTTGAGCCAGTCCGAGGCGGCGCACCGTGCCTTCACCGCCCTGTCCGTGGAGGGCGCCTCCGCGGCGGACGTCGTCGAGCGCGCGGCGACCATGAGCGGTCAGCCGGTGGTGCTGGAGGACATGGCTCACCGAGCCATCGCCAGCAGCGCGCCGTCCGGTTCGACGGCCGACCTGCTCGCCGACTGGGAAGACCGCTCACGCGCCGCCCCCGGCTGGGACGGCACCTCGCGCCGCGGACCTCAGGGGTGGCTGGTCACCCCGGTGGGGCCGACCGCCCATCGCTGGGCTCGGCTGGTGATGCCGGTGGCCCCGGACAACAGTCCCGTACTGGCCATGGTGCTGGAACGCGCGGCCGAGGCCCTCGCGCTGAACCGACTGGTCGAGCGGGACGAGGCAGGAGTCCATCGTCAGGCCCACCGGAGCCTCATCCAGTCGGTGCTCGGCGACCGCGCCGAAGGACGCAGCAGCGTCGACGCCGACGTCAGGGCCCGGGCCCGCGCACTGGGTCTCACGACCGAGGGGCGGGTCTTCACCGGGGTCGCTGTCTGGTCACCGGCCGAGGTCCTCCCCCACTCGATCGAGGCCGAACGCCGCGACCAGTCCCTGGCTGACGCCGTCGCCGGGGCCGCCCACAGTGCTGGCCTGTCGGCCCTGGTCGCCACTGGTGAGCCCGGCCAGGTGCTCCTGGTGATGGCGACGCACCCGCGCAGGCCTGCTGACGCTGCCCTGAGCCGGCTGTCAGCCGCTGTCGCCGACCACTTCCGCAGCTCGGGGTGGGCTGATGACTTCTGCATCGGGGTGGGTCACGAGGTCGACGAGCTCGGAGCGATCGCCGCCTCCCTGGTCCTCGCGGGGCACGTCGCCGACGTCGCCTCGTCGCTGACCGGCGCCGACCGGCTTCCTTACCACCGCAGCGGCGACGTACGGCTTCGGGGGCTGCTCGCCGCGCTGGGTTCGGACCCTCGGCTGATCAGCTTCGCCGACGCCGAGCTGGCCCCCCTGCGCGCCTACGACGAAGCTCACGGAACCGACTTGATGGAGACGCTGCGCCAGCACCTGCGCTGGCGCGGCAACAAGAGCGACCAGGCCCGGGCTCAGCGCCTGAGCCGACCAGCCCTGTATGCCCGGCTCGCCAGGATCGAGGACGTGCTGGGTGTGAGCCTGGCTGAGGCCGAGTCCAGCCTGTCCCTGCACGTGGCCCTGCTGGTCACCGAGGTGGAGCGACGAGGTCGCCCGTAGCCCGTGCCTCAGTCGTCGAGCAGCGGCCGCTCGATGGTGCGTGGGGTCAACCCCAGCTGCCGCACGTATTGGGCGATCTCGACGAGCGGCGCCACCCACGACCCCGGATCGGCGACCACGTCCCCGATCAGCGCGGACAGCTCTCGCGCCCTCGCCGGACGCCCACTGAGGAAGGGGTGGTTGGTCAGCACCCAGCAGCCGCCCTCCGCAGTCAGGGCCTCGTACTCGCCCTGCCACAGCTGGCGCGCCTTGGCGGGTGTCTCGATCAGTCCACTGCCCGAGACCTCCGGCAGGAAGCAGTACTGCTCCCAGTCGTCCAGTGCCCACTGGATGGGGATCTCGACCAGTGACCGGCTCGACCCCTCCTCGGTCGCCAGCTCGTAGGGCACATCCGCGTCCATCAACGTGGAGTCGTACAGGAAGCCGCGCTCGGCCAGCAGCGCAGGCGTGTGCCACGACAGGTCCCACATCGGCGCCCGATAGCCGACGGGTCGCACCCCCGCCACCCGTTCCAGGGCAGCGAGGCCGCGGTCCAGGGCCACGCTCTCCTCCTGCAGCGTCAACCCCGACGGCTGCTCATGGAGGTATCCGTGGTGGCCCACCTCATGGCCGGCGGCGACGATGTCGCGCACGACCTGCGGGTAGCGCTCAGCGGTGAACCCCGGCACGAAGAACGTGGCCCGCACTCGGTGGTGGTCAAGGATCCGCAGCAGCCGCGGAACCCCGACCAGGGGACCGTAGGCCTGGTGGCTGATCACCCCCATCCGCGACGCGGTCGCGGGCGAACCCCACAGGACCGCCGACTCTGCGTCGACGTCGAAGGTGAAGGCTGCTGCGCTGGAGTACCCATCGGGCCAGGGGACCGGTGACGCGCCGACCATCATCGGCGGCCCATCGCCATGATGGTGACCAGCTCGTACGCGACGTTCGCTGCAGCGACGGCCGTGATCTCGGCATGGTCGTAGGCCGGGGAGACCTCCACGACGTCAGCCCCCACCACGTTCAGACGACTCATCCCTCGCAGGACCGCCAGGAGCTCCCGGCTGGTCATCCCGCCGGCCTCGGGAGTCCCCGTGGCCGGCGCGAACGCGGGATCGAGCACGTCGATGTCGATCGACACGTATACCGGGCTGTCCCCCACGCGTTCCAGGACCCGGTCCAAGACGCCGTCGACCCCGATTCGCTCGATGTCCCGGCAGTGGACGACGGTGAAGCCCAGCTGTTCGTCGTCGAGCAGGTCGCTGCGGTCGTAGAGGGAGCCGCGGATCCCGACGTGCGCCGAGCGCCCCTTCACGACCAGCCCCTCCTCCGACGCGCGGCGGAACGGTGTCCCATGGGTGCAGGGCGCGCCGAAGTAGGTGTCCCACGTGTCCAGGTGGGCGTCGAAGTGGACGAGGGCCACCGGCCCGTGCACAGCCTTGACCGCACGCAGGGCAGGCAGGGCGATCGTGTGGTCACCTCCGAGTGCGACGAAGGTGCGGCCCTGCGTGGCCAGCTCGGCGAGACCGGCCTCGATCTGGAGCATCGCCTCCGGGATGTCGAACGGGTTGCAGGCGATGTCACCCGCGTCGACCACCTGGGCCTGCTCGAAGGGCAGGGCGTCGAGAGCCGGGTTGTAGGGCCGTAGGAGTCGGGAGGCCTGACGGATGGCCCCGGGCCCGAACCGCGCACCCGGCCGGTAGGTCACCCCGGCATCGAACGGCACGCCGACGACGGCCACGTCGTGCCCCTCGACGTCCTCGAGTCGTGGCAGCCGGGCGAACGTGCCCAGGCCGGCATACCGGGGCACGACCTGTCCGTCCACCTGGCCCAGAACACCGTTGGGATGCTTGACGTACTGCTCCATAGTTACCCTGCTTCCTTGATCCGGAGGTCAGACGCGCGACCGCGTCGACCCACCATTTGCCTGGAGAACCTGGCCGACCATCGCCGAGGCGCTGGGATCGGCGAGCAGCGCGACGACTGCCGCGAGCTCGTCCGGGCGGCCGATGCGGCCGAGGGGGATCTGCTTCGCGTACAGGGCGTGCATCTGCTCGAGGGAGATGCCGGCGTCGGCCGCATCGACCTGCAGCTGTGGCGTGTCCGTCACGCCTGGGGCCACGCCGTTGACGATGATCCCCTCGGGTGCGAGCTCGCGACCGAGCGTCTTGACCAGCGCCACCAGCCCCGCCTTGGACGCGGAGTACGCACTCGCCCCTGGCCAACCGGTCACTCCCCACTCGCTCGAGACGACGATGACCCGACCGAACCCTCGGCGGCGCATACCGGGCAGCACCGCCTGCACGAGCCAGAAGGTGCCTCCGAGGTTGACGTCGATCACCGACCACCAGTCGTCCAGGTCAGCAGACAGCAACGGAGCCATCGTCATGTGCGCGTGGTTGGCGACCAGGACACCGACGTCCCCGATTCGGTCCGCCACCTGCGCGACCATCCTCTCCACCTGGTCGGGGTCGCTGACGTCCGCGGGCACGGCGATCCCGCCGATCTCCTGGGCGAGGTCGCTCAAGGCCGACGAGGCCGACCGGTCGTTGACGGCGACCACCGCGCCGTCCTCGGCGAGCCGTCGGGCGTGGGCGGCCCCCATGCCCTGCGCGGCGCCGGTCACCAGGGCGACGAGGCCCTCGAGAGGCTGTGTCGAAGTCACTCAGATCACCGCCCCGGCGTTGGGGTTGAGGACCTCGCCGACGCAGAAGGAGCCTTCCTCCACCAGGAACCGCACGCACCGTGAAACCTCGTCGGGTCGGACGAGGCGTCCCAACGGCAGTGTCCGCAGGTAGTCGGGGGCGCGCCAGGGTGAGTCGGCCGGCAGGAGCGGGGTGTCGGTAGGGCCGGGCGCCACCACGTTCACTCGGACCCCGTGGGGCGCCATCTCGACGGCCAGGCTCCGCACTGCCCCGATCACCGCACCCTTGGCGGAGGCGTAGTGGACGTCCTCGCTGCCGCCACCGATGGCCAGCTCGCTGGCGATGGCCACGAGCGAACCGTCACCACGGGCCACCATCGCCGGTAGGGCCGCCCTCGCCAGGTGGACCAGACCGCCGAGGTGAACGCGCAGCATGCGTCGCCAGGCTTCTCGGGTGATGTCAGCCACCGGAGACATCTCGTAGTACCCGGCCACTGACACCGCCGCCGTCACCGCACCGAGCTGGGTCTCGGCCTGCTCGACGGCGGCCAGGACGGCGGCCTCGTCCGTGACGTCGGCCTCTGCCCACGTCGTGCACTCCGGGCTGGGCGAGCGGTCGATCCCGGCGACGAGCCAACCGCGCCCGACCAGGTCGAGGGCGACCGCCCTGCCGATGCCGCTCGCCGTGCCGGTCACCACCGCGACCGGACTAGCAGTCATGAGGGACGCCCTGCTGCGGCAGTACGTGCGTCGCGCTCTTCGTCGAGGGACTCCTCGTCCTCCAGCACGGAGGGGGCGCTGACCCCACCGCGGACCGAGGCGTAGATGGCCCCACCGACCACGGCGAGCACACCGATGGTGATGAAGACCGACCAGTTCAGGTAGCCCTGCTCGTACACCTGGCGCGGCCAGGCGATGTTGAAGAACTCGAAGACGACCCACACCGTGGCGACGGTCGTGACGGGGACCGTCGCCGCACCGAGCGTGAACGGGCCAGCGCGCCAGCGGCCCCTCAACTGGACGACGAGTGCCCCGACGAGGGGGAACAGGAAGGCGAAGAAGAAGCCCCCCGCCGAGAAGTTCACCATCAAGGTGTACACGTTCGAGGCGAAGTTGCTCAGCAGGAACAGGGCCGAACCCACGACCGTGGTGACCGACAGCGCCACCACGGGGATGCGCTGGGCAGCGCTGAGCCGCGTGAGGACGTCAGCGGCCGGGAGGGCGCCGTCGCGGGCGTAGGACCAGATCACGCGTGAGGCCGAGGTCTGCAGCGCCAGGAAGCTGGCCAGGAAGCCGATGACGAACAACAGCTCGACCGGCTTGGCGATACCCGACCCGAGCTGGGACCGGAGGGTGGACGTGACCGGGTCGGGGTCCGAGCCGCTGGTCACCGCGCCCATGTCGGGGATGGCCAGGATGATCGCCAGGCTGGCGTACATCACGACCACGGCGATGAACGTCAGGGAGAAGATGACGGCCTTGGGCAGGTTGCGCCGAGGCTCGTGCACCTCTTCGGCGATCGCTCCCGCGCTCTCGAAACCGACGAAGGAGAAGCCGACGAACGCCAACGCCACCAGGAACGGACCCGAGAGGGAGAGGTAGCCCCCCGTCCCTGCGCCTCCCGTGGTCAAGATGCTGATCGGGTTGTTGCGGTGGAACATCAGCAGCCACGTGCCCAGCCCCAGCGAGCCGACGACCTCGGCCGCGATGCTGGCGCTCATGAAGATCTTGAGGGCGCGGCGGCCGATCAGGTTCAGCCCCGTCCCACACAGGAGGATCACGAAGGCGATCAGCCCCTTCTGGGTCGCACTCGCATCGGTGACGCCGACGATGTCGGCGATGAAGCCGGCGGCCCCGAGGGCCACCGTCGCCATCGCGATGACGAGGGTCCACATGTACGCCCATCCGGCGAACCAGCCGTACCCCGTTCCCAGCAGCCGACGAGACCACTGGTAGATGGATCCTTCGAACGGCCAGCGCGACACCAGCATGGCGAACACGAGGGCGACGAGCATCTGGCCGCCGAACACGACGGGGAAGGCCCACCAGAAGGAGGGCCCAGCGGTGGAGATCGCGAGCGCGAAGATCCCGTAGAGAGCGACGATCGGTGAGATGAAGGCGAACGCGAAGGTGAATGAGGACCACAGTGAGAACTCGCGCTTGAGCGCGTAGTTCTCGGTGGTCGTGGTCAGGGGCTGCGACACGGAAGACCTCCTGCTTGGGGTGCGCCGATGGTGGCAGTCGTGACCCCGGCCACATAAGACCCAGCTCTCCGAGCCGGGCCGATCCCACAGGGCCAGGCTCTGCCCGGTGTGCAAACCTCCAGTCGCGGGGCCCGAACGCTCGCTAGGATCGGCCCCATGGCTCCCAGCTGGGTCGGGCCCACGTGACGAGCGACCCGACGATGCTCTCCCTGCTCGCCACCTCGGGGCTGCGGTTGCGTCTGATCGCGGGTGAGCACGCGTCACTGGCCCGCCCCATCAGGTGGGTGCACTCGACCGAGCTGGCCCAACCGGGGCCGTACCTGCGCGGTGGCGAGCTGATCTGCACCGTCGGGGTCCTGCTGACCGACCCCGCCGCCTGTGCCCGGTTCGTGCAGTCCGTGGCGGCGGCCGGCGCGGTCGGCGTGTGCTTCGGGTCCGGTGACGTCCATGCGGACACGCCGGCCGCCCTCGTCGCGGCGTGCACCGACGCGGGCCTACCCCTGCTCGAGCTGCCGGCCGGGGCGCCCTTCATTGCGCTCAGCGAGCACCTCGCCGACCAGTGGGTGCTCGCCGGGTCGGTCACCACGGCGCGGGGGGAGCAGGTGCTGGGGCTGATGCTGGAGGCACTCAGCGGCGGGGCGTCCGCGGCCAGCCTGATCGAGGTCGCCGAGGGCGCCACAGGTGGTCACCTGGACATCCTTCCCGGCGCGGCCGGGCGGGTGCGCTGGACCGGTCCGGGCGTGCCGCCGTCCGCCGACCTGCTGGTGCAGATGGGGCGGATCCTCGCGGTGGCGCGGCACGAGCGTCAGGTCATGGGTGAGGGTCAGCGCGCCGCCGTCGGCCACCTGCTCTCCCTCGTGGCTGCCCGCGTTGCCGACGCGCGCGCCATCGCCCCGGCCCTCGAAGCAGCGGGGTTGGCTCATCAGCCGTTGCTCGTCGTACGGGCCTGGCCGATCGCTGCCGTCGACCAGGTGGTGGCGTCGATGCCGCTGGCGTCCCTGCTGGGCACGCTCGACGAGACCCTGCTCGCAATCACCTCGGCAACAGAGGTGGACGTGCCTGCGACCGGCCCCTGTGGCCTCAGCACACCCGTGCCCTCCACGCGTCTGGGACAGGGCGTGGTGGAGGCCCGCACGGCCCTCGACCGGGCGGTCCGAACCCATGGCGGGCCGGTGCGCCCCAGGGACCTCGCCAGCCTGGACGCGCTGCTCGACCACCTCTCGGACGAGGCGCTCGCGCCTTTCGTCGACCAGCTGATCAGGCCCCTCGTGGCCGCTGACCGCCGCCACAGCACGTCTCAGCTGCAGACCCTGCGCCTGTTCCTGGCCAACGACGGCTCTCTGCACCGCACGGCGCAGCAGCAGTTCCTCCACGTGAACACTGTGCGCAACCGACTGGACCGCGTCCACCACCTGACGGGGAGGAACCCGCTGCACCTGCAAGACCTCATCGCGTTCGCCGTGGCGCTGGCGGCCAGTGAGCGGGCCATCGTCGACCACGTGGACTAGGCAGGACTAGGCAGGACTAGGCAGGCGCAACCACCCTGTGGCAGCATGACCGGTGGCTCGGTGACCGCCGACGCCCCGGACGAGATGCGCCGTACCCGGAACGACAAGACGACGTCCCAAGAGGAGCCGTCATGGGTCAGTTCGTCCAAGTCTGCGGGTCGCTGCTGGTCCTGGTCGCGTTCGCCCTGGCCCAACGGGGCATCCTCGACCAGAAGTCGACCTCCTACCTCATCCTGAACATCGTCGGCGGTGCAATCCTGGCGGTGCAGGCGCTGACGCTGCGACAGTGGGGCTTTCTCCTCCTGGAGGGCGTGTGGGCGCTGGTTGCCCTCATGAGCCTCGTCGGAGCTCTCCGCCGACCCAGCGCTGACGTGCGAAGTGCCGGAGCAGGCCGATGAGCGCCTGGCACGAGGTGCGCGAGATCCGCCGCGGGATCTGGAGCGTCGCAGAGCCCTCGCACGTCACCATGTGGCTGGTGGCGGGCAGCGAGCGGGCCGTGCTCCTGGACTCGGGCCTCGGTCTCTTCCCCGTCCGCCCCGTCGTCGATGCCCTCACCCACCTGCCAGTCAGCGTCGTCAACACCCACTACCACTTTGACCATGTCGGCGGGAACCACGAGTTCGACGAGGCCGCCATCCACTCGGCCGGTGCTGAGCTCATGACCCGCGCGGTGCCCCGAGCGACCCTCGACGCGTATCTGGGCTACACGCACGGTCTGATCGCGGGCGCCCCGACCGTCGAGGATGTGGATCACGACTTCCTGCACCTCGTCGACGTCGACAGCCGACCCAAGCCCCTGCCCGACGACTTCGACCCGACCGGCTGGACCATCGCCGCACCCTCACCGACACGACTCCTGGCCGACGGGGACACCATCGACCTGGGCCGACGGACGCTCCGTGTCATTCACACCCCCGGCCACTCGGGCGACAGCATCTGCCTGCTCGACGACGAGTCCGGCATCCTCTTCGGTGGCGACACGATCAACACCGGGCCCATCTATGCCCAGTTCCACGACTCGGACGTCGCCACGTTCGCCAGCAGCACCGCTCGCCTCGCAGAGCTCAAGGACGACGTCTCGCTGGTCGCGGTCAACCACTTCGGTCGAACGACGGCACCGCCCTACTTCCTGCAGGAGGTCAGCGACGGATTTGCCAGGCTCGTGGACGGGAGAGCCACGTTCCGCCAGGCCCACGACTGCACCGGCGACCGCGTCAGCGAGGCGATGTTCGACCGGTTCTCCATCTTCACCGCCTCACCTGGCTGAGGACGTCCTACCCCGTCACCTCCCCGGGCTCAGTCCGAGCTCGGCCCGGCCGGGGACCCCACGGTCCGCCTGCTGCTCGTGCTCGACCAGCCCGGTCACGCAGCCTGTCCCGGTGGTCGCGCCCAACCCGGCTCACTGCACGAGCAGGTCGTAGGCCTTCTTCGTCGCATACGGACCGCCTACGCGTAGCCCGAGATGGAGACGTGGATCAGCTCAGGACGGCTGGAGCGCAGCTCCATCGCTCCCAGGCCCAACCGGTCGGCGGCACCCTGCGCAAGGTTCTGGACGAAGACGTCTGCCGGTCGACCAGCGCCCGCATCGCGGCCATGCCCGTGGCGAAGGGTGCTGCCCCCGCCTGTTCCATCGAGACAACGGTCAGACCGTCCAGTGGTCGCATGGCTTCCTCTCGTGGCAATCAGGGTCCGGTGCGCGGGGCGACCGAGCTCGTGCCGCCCCAAGAGAACGCCGAGTCGTTGAACTGCGCAAAGGCCGCCCGTACGGCGTCGCGGCCTGCTCCGGCCCCCAACAGCAGGCTCAGCAGGATGCGAGCCTTGAGCCCGTCGAGGAACCCGGCCGAGATCAACCCGCGCGAGAGCAGGTCTCGCTCGGAGCCCGGGAAACCGTAGGTCACCTCGAGCAGCTCACCCCCACCGGTGCGCGAGGCCAGGACCACGGGCATCCGGGCGGCTAGCTGCTGCAGTGCCGGGACCACGTGCGCCGGGACGTGACCGCCGCCGAAGCCCTCGAGCACCAACCCGGCATACCCCAGGTCCTCCACCCGCTCGATCAGGCGCGAGTCGTCGCCCAATGAGGACTTCAGCAAGGCGATCGCCGGCACCCGCCCCACAGCGGACGGCGTGCCCTGAAGGGTCGGGGCTCGCAAGGCGATGCGCGGTCGGCCTTCGACGACCCAGCCCAGCGGCCCGGCCGTGGGCGAGCGGAACGCACCGGGGCTGGCAGTGTGGGTCTTGCGGACGAATCGGGCCGCATGGATCTCGTCATTGACCACGACGAGGGTGCCGAGCCCGGCGGCTTCGGCCGCCCCCGCCACCTGGACCGCGGCAAGCAGGTTCGCGGGTCCGTCTGGGCCCGCCACCGTGGGGTTGCGCATTGCTCCGGTGACGACGACCGGTCGGTGGTCGCGCACGAGCAGGTCCAGTGCGAAAGACGTCTCCTCGATCGTGTCGGTGCCCTGAGTCACGACCACGCCGTCCACCCCGGCCTCGAAGCGCTGGGTGATCGCGGCGGCCAGGGCGACCAGATCCTGCAGGGTCAGGTCGCCCGAGGCGACCTGTCGAAAGGACACCGCCTCGACGTCGGCCACCTCGAGCAGCTGGGGGACAGCTTCGACCAGCTCTCGGGCGCCCAACCGGGGCGTGACGCCACGCCCACCGCCGTCGGGGTCCGACGACGCGATCGTGCCTCCCAGGGAGAACACCGTCACCCGGGGCAAGAGAGGCACCTGATCTCGAGGTCGAGCCGGACGGGGCAGTCGTCGGTCTCGTGCCGGGCCACCTTGGTCGTCATCGGGTCACTGCGCCGGCACCTGGTCGGCGAACGCGTGCGCCAGGTCGATGCGCCGCATGAAGGCGACGTCCTCGAAGCCCTGCGCGTACTCGATGAAGCGAGCAAGGGCGTCGGCGCGGGCCGGGTTGCCGCTGATCCGCGGGTGGAGCCCGATCGACATCATCCGGCCGAGGTCGTCACCGTCATGGCGCAGACGATCCAGTGTCGCTTTGGCCGTCTCGAAGAAGTGCTCCGGGCTGCCGTACCCCGTACCCATGATGTACCTCGCGTCGTTGACGACAAGCGAGTACGGGACGACCAGGTGGTGACGGCCGTTCACCGCCGTCCAGTACGGCAGATCCTCGTTGTAGGTGTCCGAGTCATAGAAGAACCCGCCCTCCTCGACCACCAGGTCGCGGGTGTTGACGCTCATCTCCCGGCAGTACCAGCCGAGGGGCCGCACGCCACAGGTCTTCTCGATGGAAGCCACGGCACGACGGATGGCCTCACGTTCCTCGTCCTTGGTCATCTCGTAGTGGTTGCTCCACCGGTAGCCGTGACCGGCCACCTCGTCGCCCCGGGCCGCGAGCTTCCTGGCCACTTCGGGGTTTCGCTCCAGGGCGACGGCGGCTCCGAAGAACGTCACTGGAACGTCGGCGTGGTCGAAGATGCGAAACAGGCGCCAGATCCCCGCACGGGACCCGTACTCATACATCGACTCGACAGCGAGATCACGTTGGTCATCGACAGCGAACGGAAGCTCGTACATGCCGTCGTTGACGTTGTCGCCCATCGCGAAGGTCTTCTCCGAGCCCTCCTCGTAGTTGACGACGACCTGGATGGCGACCTTCGCGCCACCGGTCCAGCGGACCCGGGGCGGGTGCTCGCCGTATCCGACGATGTCCCGCGCGGGTCCGGGAACCCCGTCGACGTCGGTGTTGCGGAAGAACTGCTCATTCTGAGCCATGGGGGGAGCCTTTCCTTGGGGCTGGTCTATCGCGGTCAGTCGAGTCCGGCGAGGCTGCGGGCTCCGTCGACGACGAGCAGCTGCCCGGTCAGGTAGGCGGACTCCGCACTGGCGAGGAACTGGTAGACGTAGCCGATGTCTTCTGGCTCTCCGACACGCCCGGAGGGAACCTTCTTCGCGCTGGCCTCGATGCCTTCGGGCCCGAGCGAGTTGACCGGGTCCAGGGCTTGGGGGGTGCGGATCACACCGGGGGCCACCGCGTTCGCGGTCACCCCGTCCGCAGCGAACTCCACCGCCAAGGACTTCACCAACCCGACCAGTCCTGCCTTCGCCGCGGCGTAGTGGGAGTGCTCGGGCCACCCGGAGACGGTCCCCGCGACCGAGGAGGTGGCGATGAGGCGTCCATAGCCGGCCTTCTGCATGTGAGGCAGGGCAGCCCGGAAGCAGCGCCACGCACCGTTCAGGTCGACGTCCAGCACCCTCAGCCAGGCTGCGTCGTCAAGGTCCTCGAGGGCGACCTTGCGAGCGATGCCTGCGTTGGCCACGACGATGTCGACGCGCCCGAACTCCTCGATAGCGCGCGCGATCAGCCGATCGACGTCCTCGGCGCTCGTCACGTCCACGGCTTCGACGACGGCGCGGCGGCCGGTGGCTTCCACCGCCTGCCGAACCGGCTCGACGTCATGCCCGTCGGGGGGATACCAGGCAAGCACGACGTCCGCGCCGGCTTCGGCGTAGATCCTCGCGGTCGCCGCTCCGATGCCGGACGCGGCACCGGTGATCACGGCAACCCGGTTGGTCAGCTCGAACATGGTTGTCTCCTTAGTGGCCTCATGTGGGGTCTGCTGGATGGCGGAAGCTGCCGTGTTGCCCGGCCAGGACGCGCCCGTCCTCGGGCGGCCTCACCGGGTCGCGCCGGCTGGAGCCGGGGGACGACTCGGGACGCGGGAGCGGGCCAGAGCGAGAGTTCGCGTCATCTCGTTGGCGACGATCATGAGCCCCTCGTCGACCCCCATCCCCGGCTTGGCGAGGACCTGGTCAGCGCCACAGGCCATCGCGATATGGGCGCTGACCCGGGCGGAGACGTCGGTTTCGTTGCAGCTGCCGCCGCAGTAGGCCGCCAGACCACTGCGACGGACCGCCAGCAGCGCCTCGATCGTGTTCGTCACACCGCCGAGGTCTGGCATCTTCACGTGCACGACATCGGCAGCCCGGGCGGAGACGAAGACGTCGATGTCGTCCAGGGTGTTGCACCACTCGTCCACGACGAGCTCGACGTCGATCCCCCGCTGCACCAGGGCTTGGCGCAAAGCCAGGAACGCGGCCACCTGCCCGCTCCGGCTACCGGCGTCGACGGGGTGCTCGATCCGCAGGCGGAACGGGGCCGCCGCAGCGGCGAGGGCGCCGAGGTAGTCGGCGATAGCCGGCACGTCGTCGCCGAAGGCGATCCCGATCGTGCCGTAGGTGTCGATGTGGAGGCGGGGAACGTAGTCCGCTCGGCGGCGTACGGCGAGGATCCGGCCCCGTAGCCAGGCGACGTACTCGAGCAGCACCCCCCCGTCTGCGCCGAGCTTGGTGTCCACCTCGTTGATGAGGCCGTGCGGCAGGACGTCCACCTCTTTGAGGATCATCTTGTCGACGTTGACCCGGCGTTCGTCGCCGGTCTGTGCGTATACCGGCACGCGGGCGAGGGCCACCCCCGTGGCGTACTCCTGCTGGACGAGTTCCGCCATGGTGATGCTCCCCGCCAGGGCGGCAGCGTGGAGCAGCGCCTGCGAGATGCCGTATCGGACCGCGGTCAGCAGTGGGCGACCATGGACGACCATCCGGTCGACTTCTTCGGCCAGGGCTCGGAACTGATCCACGGTCCGTCCCGCGAGGAACGGGGCGAGATGATCCCGCACCTCGCTCATCGCCTGCTCGACGCTGAAGACGTGCGCACGTCCGCCAGCGCCGGAGTACTGCACCTCGGTGCAGTCGCCCACGGCGACCTGACCGTCTTCGAGAACGAGCAGCACGGTGACGGCGGCTCCGGCCTCTCGAACCTGGCTGAACCCCTGCGTGACGGGCGTCCCGACGTAGAGCAGTCCGTCGCGGCTGGCGCCTTTGCGGATCGCCGCCTGGTCGTCGCGGTAGAAGCCGGACAGAGCCGGCTCGGCGAGAACGGAACGAATCCTCACAGCATCACGTCCCCGCCGTTCGGGCCCAGCGTCTGGCCGACGTAGTAGGAACCTCCGGCCGAGGCGAGGAGCACCGCGGTCGGAGTCACCTCGTCGACCGTGCCGAAACGGCCAATCGGTAGCTCGGCGAGCTTGCTGCTGCGCCACTGCTCCGTCTCTCGCTCGAGCAGGGGCGTCTCGATGGGCCCGGGGGCGATCGCGTTGACCAGCACCCCTCGGGCAGCCACCTCGCGCGCCAGCGACTTGGTCAGGCCGATGACCCCGGCCTTGCTGGCGGAGTAGTGCGCCACGGAGCCGCCACCGATCTGACCCAGCTGTGAGGCGATGTTGATGATCCGCCCGGATCCGCGTTCCAGCATCCCGGGGAGGAAGGCCCGAGTGCAGAGGAACGTGCCGCGCAGGTTGGTCGTCAGCACCCGGTCCCACTCCTCGACGCTCATGACCTCCACCAGTGCCTCGGTGAAGATGCCCGCATTGTTCACCAGCACGTCCACCCGCCCGAACCGTTCCTGCACCGCAGCAAACAGCGCGGCGACACTGGCGGTGTCGCCGACGTCCGTCTGCACGAACAGGGCCTGCCGTCCGGCCGCGGCGATCTCAGCGAGCACGGGCTCGGCCGCGGCCCGCCCGGCCTGGTCGGCGACCACCACATCGGCCCCCTCGCGGGCGAACGCCGTGGCGATGCCCGCCCCGATCCCGGATGCCGCGCCGGTGACCAGCGCGACGCGGCCCTCTAGCTTGCCCATACTCGGGGCTCCCTTCCTTGGTCAGCGCCCTCCCAGACTCCGACGATCTGCTCGCTCGTGGCGAGGTCGAACCGATGTCGCATCAGCAGCATCGACGCGTCGTGCTGGGCGCGATCGTCACTCGCGACGCAGTCCTCGGCCACCACCACGTAGTAGTCGCCGAACATGGCGTCCCTGGCCGTTGACTCCACGCACCCTTCCGTCGTGCAGCCGCCCACGATCACCGTCTCGATCTGGTTGCTCCCGAGGAGCAGGTCGAGATTGGTGCCCCAGAAAGCGCTCGAGCGGTACTTGCGCACCACGAGCTCCTCCCCGAGGGGAACGAACTCCTCCACGAAATCGTGGCCGCGCGTCCCGGGGACGGTGTACCTCAGCGGCGCCGTACCGCGGCGGGCCTCCCGATGCATCCGGAGGTTGAACCGCATCTGCACCGGTGAGTCGCTCATCCGGTTCGGCAGGGCAGTGTTCTGGATGTGCACCACCAGAACCCCTGCCCTACGCGCCGCGTGGAGCAGCGCCGCCAGCTTCGGTCGGGACTCGCAGTACATCTCCAGGTCGATCCCCAGCTGCCCGAACACCCCGTCGGGTTCGACGAAGTCGCGTTGCATGTCGACCAGCACGAGGGCCGCCCGACCAGGATCCACCAGCTCTGACAGCTCGGTCAGGATCGTGCGGCCATCGACCCGAATCAACGCCGGTCCTTGATCTCCGGATGCGCCCGGACCTGCTCAGCGACCGTGGGGTGCTGCACCGACGGTGCCCGGGCGGACAGCAGGCCCTCCGGCTGCTCCTCCAGGGGCAGGTCGTCCTCAGCCAAGAAGGAGCCCAACGCGGCGATCTTCTGCGGCGACCTGGCCCGGTAGTACAGGTACAGGACGACTCCGGCCAGGATCCACACGATGACCACGATCGGCACGAGGTTGTACGGGAACGCCTGACCCGGCGCACTCACTGCATACAGGGGGTAGAGCAGCGCCAGGACACCAAGAAGCGGGATGAGAACGTGGGTCACGATCCTCCGCTCCGCCAAGCGCCAGAAGTACCGGATCAAAGCGATGTTGCTCAAGATGTAGACGATCACGATGGCTACGGTCCCGATCGCCCCCGTGAACCCGTAGGCACCCGTGGCACCCGGGCCGAGCCACAGCCCGGCCCCGATTCCGACCACGACCGTGAACGCGGTCTGCGCGTAGATCGCGAGATGGGGAGAGAACCACCGTTCGTGGACCTGGCCGAGGGTACCCGGGAGGATCCGGTCGCGGCCCATGGAGAACATCACCCGGACGGTGGTGTTGTGGATCGCCAGGAAACAGCTGAAGATGCCGAAGATCGCCGCGATCTCGACGGGCTGCACGATCCACGGAGCGACGTGGCCAGCCATCGTGACAAAGGGGTTCGTGTCCTTCAGGAAGGTAGTCATCTGCTGCGGGTCGTCCACCCGGTAGCCGGCGGTCAGCGCGTACATCACGAGGACGTAGAACGCCCCTACCGCGCCGAGTGCGCCGGCGATCGCCAACGGGATGCTCCGCTTCGGGTTGCGGGCCTCCTCCCCGAGGGTCGCCGCCGCGTCGAAACCGATGAACGACAGCAGCCCGAACACCACCCCCAGGCCCACACCGGTGAATCCGGTCGGCGACATCGAGGGCAGGAAGACCGCGCCGGTGTTACCGGGCCCGGCGGTCGAGATCGCGATGGCCGCCAGGACCAGGAAGATCACGACCTCGATGGCGAGCAGGGTCAGGTCGAGGTTGACCGAGGCCTTGATGCTCCGCAGCGAGAGACCCAGGATGAGCGCCATCGCTGCGAGGCTGAAGAGCCACCACTGGATCTCGACGCCGAACGTCGACGCGATGTAGTCCTGGACGAACGCGCCGAAGGCGCTGAAGAGCCCCGGGGCGAGGACTGCGTAGCCGATCCAGAACAACCAGCCCGTGAAGAAGCCCGCCGCTGGGCCGAGACCCTGCGAGTTGAAGGTGTAAAACGACCCGGCCGACGGAAGGCGCCGGGCGAACTGCACGACCGTGTTGCCCACCAGGGCGGCGGCAATGAACGCAATCAGGAAGGACAGCGGGAGCGCGCCACCAGCGGCCGAAGCCGCTGCCGGAGCGTTGAGGACAACCGCGAGGACCGGCGCCATCGCCGCCGCCGACAGCGCGATCGCGTTGGGGATCGTGAGCACGCCGCTCTGCAGCCGATGGGGCTGGGGAGAAACCGCTGGTGGGGTACCCGTGTCGGTCATGAACACACTCCTTCGTCTGCGTATGGCCGCGACGCGGCGACCACAGTCTCTGGGATCACAGTCGGTGCGTCAAGAGTTTCCACTTGAGATCATTCTGATATATCTGACACACTATGGCCCTCCTGCCCGAGCGGTTGACTCGGGCGCGGAGCCTCGGAGGGAGCCGGACGATGCAGGGTGAACGGGCCAGCGATATTGCCTACGGGCGGTTGCTCGACATGATCGTCGACCTGCGTCTACCCCCTGGGGCCTTCATCAACGAGCAGTCGCTCGCGGCCCAGCTCGAGCTCGGGCGCATGCCTGTCCGCGAAGCGCTCGCCCAGCTCGCACAAGATCGTTTCGTCACAATCCTGCCCCGCCGAGGGACCGTTGTCACCGGCCTGGCCCTCGATGACGTCCTCGACCTCTTCGAGGCCCGCGAAGCCGTGGAGTGCGGGCTCGCCTACGTAGCCGCCACCCGCGCCACCGACGAGGACCTCGCCATGCTGAGGACTCTGGTCGACACCGTGAACCGTGACCGCACCATGACGGACGCCGAACAGTTCCTCAAAGACGACCATGCCGTGCACACGTTTCTCGTGCACATGGTGCGCAACCCACTCCTGCAGGATGCGGCCGACCGACTCATGCTGCACAGCCTCCGCTTCTGGCGGTCCTACTGGCGGGACCGGCCGCCGCGCTCCGAGGCGATGCTGTCTCACGAAGAGCTGCTCGAGGCCCTCGAGCAGCGCGATCCTGAACGCGCCGAACAGGCGATGCGCCGCCACCTCCAAGCATCCCGGCAGCTCGTCCAGCAGCTGTTCTAGCCGTCACCGCCGTGCCCGTCGACCCCACGCTGTCCAGCACCCGCTGGCAGGCCTCGGCCCCAGCCGGTGCTGGCTCGTGGAGTGAGGCGGTGCTGGGGCCACGCTCGAGGCCGCCAGGCTCAGGCCTGCTGGGTCGCTCGGCGCAGCTCCTGGAGCAGCAGGACGTAGGCCGTTGCGCCCGGGTCCGGGTGACCCGCACCCCGCTCGCCGACCCACGCCGCACGGCCGCGGCGGCCGCCACGACCTGTCGTGGCGTCCAACCCCGACTGAGCAGCGTCGACCATGGCGGCGAGGCCCTGCCCGACGGGGGCATCGCGTAGGGCGTCCAGACTCGGCCAGACCGCATCCAGGACCGTCTTGTCGCCCGGCTCGGCCTTGCCCCGATCGGCCACCTTGGTGGCAGCGGCCCGCCCGACGGCCTCAGCCACCGTGCTCGACCACGTCGTTTCGCCCTCCACCGCCTTGGCCGCAGCCAGCAGGCCAGCGCCGACGAGGGCGGCCATGGTGGACGGGTTGGCCTTGGCGAAGGCCGCCCCCGCCGACCGCAGCAGGGCTGATACCGAGTCGGGCGGTGCGGCGGCCAGGGCGACACGTACCGCTTGTGAGCCCTTGTCGATCGTGATGCCCAGGTCACCGTCGCCGACAGCCGCATCCAGGTCGCGCAGGTGCTCGCGGTGCTCCGCGAGACCCGCGAGCGCGTCGTCGACGACCGAGACCAGTCGATCGAGCGCAAGATCTGTGCCCGTGCTCGGGTCGCTCACGTCCCCTCCTCTCACTGCCGGAAGAACGGCGAGGACGCGGGAGCGTCGAGCAGCTCCACCAGCTCGTCATCCAGCTTCATCACGGTGACCGACGCACCGGCCATCTCCAGGCTCGTGGCGTACTCACCCACGTAGGGTCGGTGAACGCGCACGCCGAGCTCGTCCAGCGCACCGTGGACGCGACGATAGACCAGGTAGAGCTCTTCGGCCGGTGTCGCTCCGAGGCCGTTGACCATGACGGCCACTCGGTCTCCGGCGACGAGCTCGATGTCGTCGAGGATGGCGTGGATCAGCCGGTCGGCGACCTCGTCTGCCGTCTCCAGAGGCCCACGGTGCTGGCCCGGCTCACCGTGGATGCCGACGCCGATCTCCATCTCGCCGTCGGCGAGCTCGAAGGTGGGCTTGCCGGCCGCGGGCAGAATCGTGGGTGACAGGCCCACACCCACGGTGCGGGTGGCGTCGACCGCGCGCTGGGTCAGGTCGGTCACGCGCTCGAGGTCGTCGCCACGCTCTGCCGAGGCACCAGCAACCTTGAACGCGAACACCATGCCTGCGACCCCGCGACGCTCGGTTCGGCGTTCGATGGGGGCGCTGAGTGCGTCGTCGGTGATCAGCACGGTCCGCGTCTCGATGCCGTCCAGCTCGGCCAGATCGCCGGCGAGGTCGAAGTTGAACACGTCACCGCCGTAGTTGCCATAGAGGTACAGGACCCCGGCGCCACCGTCGGCAGCCTTGGTGGCCTCGTACATCTGCTCGGAAGACGGGGACGAGAAGACGTTGCCGACGGCGACCCCGGTGCACAGGCCCACGCCGACGTACCCGAGGAACGCGGGTAGATGGCCCGACCCCCCACCGGTGACGATGCCTACGTGGCCCGCGACGGGGGCATCCGCCCGGACCAGCGCACGTCGGTCGGCCGTTGCGGCCTTGAGCTGGTCCGGGTGGGCCAGCAGCAACCCGTCGATGACCTCGTCTACGAAGTCGTCCGGGTCGTTGATGAGCTTCTTCATGTGGGTGTCTCCTCGGTGGTGATGCGGGTCCAGAGGTCGGTAAGGGTCCGCACAGGCGGCCCGAGCGCCAGTGATCGGGCGCCGGCTACGGCCCTTTCTTGAGCGTGCAGTCGTGGGCTGGGCGGAAGGCTGTCGACATCGACGACATGAGCGAGCCCCACCATGCGTCTCACCAGCTCGGTCGCCGCGTACCGTGCGCTGTCGGCCAGGAGCTCGGCCAGGAATGGCTCGACCCACGGCTGGCCCGCGGGCCACACATGTCGAACCTCGTCGCTGAGGGCGTCCCAGAACTCGTGCGCGTAGCCGGTGACCGTCCCGGCGAACGAGGCGTTCCCCATCTCCTCGTGCGCGATCGCCGAGAAGCCGAGGTTGGCGAGGACATTCCCCGTGTCGTAGGCCATCGGCCCGAAGAAGGCGAACTCAGGGTCGATCATGCGCGCATCGCCGTCCGCCACCATGATCGAGCCCGTGTGCAGGTCGCCGTGGACAAGCGCCTCGTGCCGAGTCCTGAACTCCCACAGCAGCTGGGCGGCCGCTCGACGCATCGGCAGATCAGCGCGCAGCCCGGTCGCCAGCTCGTTCGCAGCGTCATCCCACCGGTTCGACTCGGCGAGGACATACGGTGCGGTGAAGACGAGCTCCTCGGTGATCGAACACAGCTCAGGGTTGGTGAAGCGGGTGGCGAGGGCCTTGCGACGCGACGGGTCCATGAGCAGGTCGCTGGTGCCGAGCAGGGTGCGCGCGCAGTAGCGGCCCACCTGCTCCGCGATTCCTTCGACGTGGCGGCCACGCACGAGCTCCGTGCGCCACACCTCATGGGAGCTCAGGTCCTCGATCACCATCGCCGCGTGCTCGAGATCGACCGCCAGCAGCACGGGCACCCGTCCGGGTGCGAGCTCGCCGTGCAGCTGGAGCGCCTCGGACTCGATGCGTAGACGGTCCTGGGTCAAGGGCCAGGCGTCACCCACGACACGAAGGTACGGCGGGGCGTGCTTCACCACGACCGACTCCTGACCGCTGCTCACGCGGTAGACGACGTTGAGGTTCCCGTCACCGATCTCGCTGGCGGTGAGAGGCCCTGGCCGCAGGAAGGGGGCCGCGAGCGCTCGGGCCAGCGCGCCGTCGTCCTCGCTCACGAGCTCACCCCGCAGCCTCGAGCCGCCGCTGGTTGAGCGCATCCAGCAACACCGCGATGAAGATGACGACGCCCTGGACGAACTGGGTCCAGAACGGGTTGACGTTCAACAGCGTCAACCCGTTGTTGATGACACCGATGAGCAGGGCCCCGATGAACGTGCCGACGAGGCTGCCGCGCCCCCCGAACAACGAGGTCCCACCGATCACGACGGCCGCGATGACCTGCAGCTCGAGCCCGGTCGCCGACGAGGAGAGGGCGCTGTTGAGGCGACCAGCGAGCACCACTGCGGCCAGACCTGCGCAGAGTCCGGCCAGGACATAGACACTGAAGATGATCCGCTTGACCGGAATGCCGGCGAGCCGGGCCGCCTCACGGTTGCCGCCGACGGCGTAGACCTGCTGACCGAAGGTCGTCTGGGTCAGCACGAACCAGCCGATGCCGAACACGATCAGGGTGAGAATGACGGGTGCCTGGACGCCGGCGATTCTGCCGTTGCCGAGGAAGGTGAAGTCGGCCGGGAAGCCGAAGATCGTCTGCCCCTGAGAGACCTGCTGGGTGAGGCCGCGCCCCATCGCCAGCATCGCCAGCGTCGCGATGAACGGCGTCAGCCGCAGGACGGTGACCGAGGTCCCGTTGAAGGCGCCGACCGCGGCGCCGACAGCCAGAGCCACCAGCAGCCCCACCAAGCCACTGGCTCCTAGCTCCTTCATGGCGTACGCCGACACCATGGCTGAGAGGGCGACGTTCGACCCGACGCTGAGGTCGATACCACTGGTGATGATGACGAAGGTGCCTCCGACGGCGGCGATGCCGACGACCGAGATCTGGACCAGCACATTCAGGATGTTGGACGTCGTCAGGAAGCTGTCGGTGGTCACGGCCAGGAAGATGCAGATCACCAGCAGGGCTCCGAGCAGTGGGCCGATTCCCCCGGTGAGGGCGTCCGCCCACGCGTGGTGGCCCGATCTGTTCCCCCCTAGGTCCTCGCGTGGCTGTCCTCCTTCTGGCACCTCGTCGACGACGACAGGACGGTGTAACGACTCGCTCATGGTCTCTTCTCTCATTTCCCGGACGTGGCCCAGCGCATGACGGTCTCTTGGTCGGCTTCGGCTCGGTCGAGGTCTGCGACGACCCGGCCCTGGCGCATCACCGCGATCCGGTCAGACATCCCGAGCAGCTCGGGCAGCTCGGAGCTGACGAGCACCACCGCGGCGCCCTGCTCGGCGAGCGCCAGGACGTGCCCGTAGATCTCGGCCTTCGCGGCGACGTCGATCCCTCGTGTGGGTTCGTCGAGGAGGATGACTCGCGGGCCGGTCTGAGTCACCCGGCCCAGGATCACCTTCTGCTGGTTGCCTCCTGAGAGCTTGCCCGTTTCCTGGCGCACCGACGGTGCCCGGACGCCGAACCGGCGGACGACCTCTTCGGCGAGGCTGCTCCGGGCGCGCCGGTTGACGACGCCGCCTCGGCTCACGGCGCCGAGGCTGGAGAGCACCACGTTGGCCTCGATGCTGGCGCCCAGCACCAGCCCCTCGCTCTTGCGATCCTCTGGGGCGTAGACGACACCGGCGCGCAGGCCGTGGCGTGTCGAGCGGGTGGAGATCCTCTTGCCGTCGACCGTCACGGTGCCTGCGGAGGGGGGCATCGCCCCCGCGATGGCCTTGAGCAGCTCGGTGCGACCAGCACCCGCGATGCCGGCGACGCCCAGGATCTCGCCCGCGCGGACGCTGAGCGAGGCGCCGTTGACCCGGGGTGGGCGTACGACGCCCTCGACCTTCAGCACGACCTCACCCGGCTGGCGCGGACGCCAGGGATACATCTCGTCCAGGTCGCGGGCCACCATCGCGCGGACCAGCTCCTCGGTGGTCCAGTCGGCGATGAGGCGGGTCTCGACCGCGAGGCCGTCGCGCATGACCATCGCCTCGTCGCACAGCGTGAAGATCTCCTCCAGGTGGTGCGAGATGTAGATGACGCTGATGCCGTCACGCCGCAGGTCACGGACCACACGGAACAAGGTGGCGATGTCGTCGCGCTGCAGGGAGGCTGTCGGCTCGTCCATGACCAGGATCTGAGCTTCCCGGGCCAGTGCCTTCGCGATCTCGATCAGCTGACGGACGTTGAGCCCCAGGGTGGCAACGCGCCGATCGGGGTCGAGTGAGCCGAGACCCACCCGCGCGAGCGCCTCACGTGCCTTCTGCCGAGCAGTCGACCTGCTCAGCAGGCCTGCGCGCGCGGGCATCCGGCCGAGGAACAGATTCTCGGTGATGGTCATGTCCGGCACCAGGCTGAGCTCCTGGTAGATCACCGCGATCCCTGCTGAGAGCGCCGCCGACGGGCCTGGCGTCAGTGTCGTCCCCCCGACCAGGATCTCCCCTGCGTCTGCTGTGTACGCCCCAGCCAGGATCTTCATCAACGTCGACTTGCCCGCGCCGTTCTCTCCGACGACGCCAAGGACATGCCCCTGGGCGAGCTCCAGGCTTACGCCACGGAGGGCACGGACACCGGGAAAGGACTTGCTGACGTCTCGGATCTCGAGCAACGTACCGGTCACCGGCGACCTGCCTCTCTCGTTCGTTGGGACGTGTGTGCCGGCCCGGGGGTTGACCCC
>JALYVC010000003.1 GCA_030853445.1 Actinomycetota bacterium
TACCTCGACGCCATCGCCGACGAGATCAACGAGCTCCCCATGAAGCTCCTCGGCTGGCGCACGCCCCGCGAGGCCTACGAACGCCTCCTCACCGGCCACCCCGTTGCCTCCATGGGTTGACACCAGCGACCTGCGTCTCGGTCTAGGCGCTGAACGGCAGGAACAGGTAGCCGGGCTGATAATGGTGCTGGTCATCGCGGTCGACGACGGTGATGTCCCAGTCCTGCGGTGACAGAGCAGGCCGGAGCCGGCTGACGACCATCGTGCCGGCAGTGCCGGCACCCAGGACCAGCAGACGCTTCTTCACGACTGACTCCCTCTCGTAGGCCTTCCTCTCGACGCTAGGCAGCCCTCAGCGCTCAGGTCAGGGGCGAAGGTCCCGACCACCCGCAGAACCGGTGCCGATCGGGTGCGACCTGACTTCGAGACGCAGGACCCCCAACGCCGGCCACGACGAGGCCAGCCCTAACCAGCGCCTGCGAAGAGGGCTGCGATCGGTTCATCACCGGCCTCAGGTCCGGTAGGACAGGGTGGTCATCATGCCGGCTTCGGCGTGGTAGATGTTGTGGCAGTGGGTGGCCCATTGGCCGGGGTTGTCGGCGTGGAGGTCGACCTCTACCGTCTGCATGGGCCGCACGATGACGGTGTCCTTGCGGGCCCCCCCGGTGGTCAGGGCGAAGGTGTGCCCGTGGAGGTGCATGGGGTGGGCCATCATGGTCTGGTTGGTGAAGCGGAGACGGACCCGTTGGCCTTGTCGAACCTCCACGGGGTCGGTGTCGGGGAAGCTCTTGCCGTTGATGGTCCACCGGTAGCCGGACATGGACCCGCCGAGGGCAAGGTCGTGGCTGGTGTCGACGGGCCGGTCCGGTAGCCGGGACGAGGCTGCGGCGAGGAGGTCGGTGCCAAGCAGGACCCGCCGGCTCAGCTCCGCCGGAACGGCGGTCGCGGCGGGTGCGGCGGCTGCGGGACTGGTGCGGACCACGGCCATCCCGTGGCCGGTCTTGCCTTCGGCGGAGGCGACCAGGGGGAAGGCGCCGTCGGCGAGGGTCACGAGTACGTCGAAGCGCTCACCCATGCCGATAAGCAGGGCGTCGGTGACGGCGGGCTGGACGGGGTAGCCGTCGGTGTGGGTGACGGTCATCCGGTGACCGCCGAGAGCGACCCGGAACGCGGTGTCGGAGCCGGCATTGACGATCCGGATCCGGACCCGTTGGCCCGGTGTGCCGGTCAGGGTGACCGGGCTGTTCGGGATCCGGCCGTTGAGCAGGTAATGCGGGTAGGCGATGTCGCCGGCCCCGCCCAGCAGGCGCGACTGCATGCTCTCACCGCTGCCACCGCTGCCACCGCTGCCACCCATGCCGCCCATGCCGCTGCTGCCGCCAGTGGTCTGGAGCTTCTTCAGGACCTGGTCGGGGGTGGTCCCGGTGCCGTCGATCCAGTCGTCGAGGACGACGACCCATTCCTGGTCGTAGTGGCCGGGTTCGTGGGGGTCGTCGATGACCAGGACCCCGTAGAGGCCGCGGTCGAGCTGGACCCCGGAGTGCGGATGGTAGAAGTAGGTACCGGGGTCGGGCGCGGTGAAGTCGTAGGGGAACCGGGTCCCGGGGTCGATCGGTTTCTGGGTGATCCCGGGGACACCGTCCATGTCGTTGCGTATTGCGATGCCGTGCCAGTGCACACTCGTCGCTGCGGGCAGGGTGTTCATGACGGACACCCTTAGGAGGTCACCGGCGGTGGCCCGCAGCAGCGGGCCGGGCACGGCCTCGCCGAAGGCCCAGGTCGGGACGTGCAGCCCGCCGAGGTCGATGGTCGCGGCCCGGGGGGTGAGCTGGGCGGTGACCACCTTCTGGCCGGTGGGGCGGCGGGTGGCTTCGGCGGTCCGGACGGCCGTGGATCCCGGACTGACCGCGGTACTCGCGGTACTGGACCGGCTGCAGCCGGCCAAGCCACCCACGGTTAGAGCGCCGGCGACACCGGCGGATCCGATGAGCAGGGTACGGCGGGTGATGTTCGTCATGACAGCTTTCTTTTCGGGTCAGGCACGGTCGGTCACGGGTCAGCCGCAGCTACTCGTAGTCAGCGCCCGTCAGCGTCCTTGAGTAGCGTCGGGTGGTACAGGACCGCGCGGCGGGCGTGGTACTCCTGCTCGTTAATCTCGCCGCGGGCGAAGCGGCCGTCCAGGACGTCCTCGGCGCTCGGTCCGGGGGTCGCGCCGGAGTCCAATACCCCCTTCGACACGGCCGGCTGGCCGTTGCGGAAGAGCGCGACGATACCGCCGACGACCAGCGCCCAGAAGGCCAACATGACGACGGTCATGACCACCCATCCGCCCCCGCCCCTTGAGCCCCAGTCCATTCCGTTATTCCACCACACGACAACCAGCTCCTTCTCTTGTGTTTGTGCTTTCAGCCTGCCCGGCCCGTGCCGGGGTATCGGTGGTGGTTGTGTGAAGGTTCCCTGAAGATGCCGCGCAGAAGTCCCCTCCATGACATCGGGCAATCGGTGGCGGCGGCGCCGGGCGGAAGTTTACGACTGGGTACCCTCGCGGCTTCCGGCGCGGCGGAATGGGTCACGACCTCATGGTTACGAGGACGACCAGAGCCCGGTGATGACTTCGCACGCCTGAACCTGAGGGGACCCGGAGGCTGCAATGCGCCGGGCCACCCGACTCAGCGCCGTCGGACCAGGGAGGGTGGCCGCGGCTGAAACCTGTCATCACAACGACCCTGCGTGTCAGATCGCGTGATGGCTGCTGCGCGGGGTCATACGAAGAATCAGCCGGTAGGTCCACGACCCGAGGCACCACAAGGTAATGGTGAGGGTGGCGCCGCCGATGGCGACCAGTCCTCCCAGGACGTACCCCGCGACGGGCGCGCCAAGGTGGAAGGACAAGGCTGATCCGGTCAGTAGGACCGTCGAAAGGAGATAGGAGAACCTCCTCGGTGTGGGTGTGGACGGCAACGGGGCGGCCCGGAACAGCTGGCGGACGCCGAGGTTGTAGGCGACGTCAATGAGCATTCCCCTGGGGAACATGACCCCGCTGAGAGCGATCAGAGCCATCGCCCCGAGCCAGGCGGATGACTGCAAGATGAGTCCGATGATGATGGAGGCTGTTGCCACGAAGGGGGTAAAGCGCAACGGCAGAGCGAACCTACGCTTGGCCTCGTCGTCGAGGCAGTCGAATCCTTGTCGATCGAGGTTGGCCTTCTCGAAAGTGCGAAGTAATGCCATTGCCAGGCCCTTCTGTCTGGGAGAAGCAGAACAGCAGACGTCTGTCCGGCGGCCAGGCAGGATGGCGATCCTGCTCTGCTGAGGCAATGCCGGGGTGGGGCCCCACTCTGGCCCCACTCCCGGTGGCCCTCCGCCGGATGCTGGATGTCACTCCGGCTTCGCCGCCGCTCGTTCGCGAGGGGGCAACGAGCAAGGTCCTCGGGGGGAGGAGTCTGCGTCCAGGGTAGTTACCGTCGCGGGGTAGTGCGCAGGGCGGTGCGGCGAGTCTGGTACTCCTCGGCGTCGATCTCCCCACTCGCGAAGCGCTCATCCAAAACCTTCTCGGCACTCGGTAGTGGGGTCCTTCCCGAGCCCGAGACGCCGATAGTCCGACCCCTGCGTAGCAGAGCGACCACGACGACGACGACCAAAGCCATGAAGGCCACCATGACGACGGTCATGACCACCCATCCGCCACCACCCATACCGCCCCAACCCACTCCGTTGTTCCACCACATGCCATCGATCTCCTTCTATCGCTTGTCCGGCTCCCAGACTTACTAAAGACCCACCGCCGTCACAGGGACCTTCGACCCCCGTTCTTCATCCATTCCCCGCACCCCGGACGTGACCCGGCACCACCCACCGCCGTGAGCAAGCAGGAGCATCAGCCGCGGTCGATGAGGTTTGATCACATCGCTAGACGGCTCAGTTCAGCTGAGGGCGAACAACTTCTCGTGGGCCTTGTCCTCGCGCAGCTTTCCCTTCGAGCGCTCGATCCACTCCTCGATCTTGGGGAGGAACTCGTCGATCAACTGGGGTCGGGCGGCGGGCCGGTCGGACAGGACGCCCGCTTCTCGGGCGGCGACGTACCTGGCGACGGTGTGGTGCGAGACCCCGGACAGCTCCCCGGCGTCCCGCAACGACCCCGTCAGGTCGAATGCTCTCAACATGTTCATGAATATGTAGGTGATCCTGCGCATGGAGGCAGGCGGTGGAAGGGAGCAGGGATGAGCTGGAAGCCACGGTTGGTCCGGTCGCCTGGGGAAACAGGTCAGGTGAGGCTGGGCCAATCCGAGATCGACGAGTACCTGGAGTTCGTGCGGGCCCGGGCGCGGCGCAACACGCTGCTTGCAGTGGCCTATGACCTGCTGGTGTTCTTCACCGTCGTCTCGAAGGACCCGGGGGATGTGACCCCCCGCGACGTGCTGGTGTTCCTGAAGGCGCAACGGGCCCCACGTCGGCGCCGGGGGGTGGTCCGGCTCGAGGACGGCGAGGCGGGCCTGTCGTCACGCACGATCAAACGACGGTTGTCCTCGCTGTCGGGGCTGCTCGAGGACCTGCGGGTGCACGGGGAGGGCACCGTGAAGGACCATCCCGTCCCGGGCGGTCTCGGCACCCGGGGGTCCTCCGCGCACCGTCGGGTCCCGTTGATCCGCACGCCCCGCACGGTGCCGCGCGTCCTCAGCCCCGCCGACGTCGACACCTTCCTCAGCGCGCTGCGCACGGCACGAGACCGGGCGATGGTCGAGGCCATGCTCCTCGGTGGCCTGCGCCGCTGCGAAGTCCTACGGCTGGAGTTCCAGGACGTCAGGGCCGGGGAACGGCGCCTCTTCATCGCGGACGGCAAAGGCGGCCACCAACGCCTGGTCCCCGTCTCGCAACGGTTCTTCGCGACCCTCGCCACCTACCTCGAGCACGAGCGCCCGACCAGCAAACAGACGCGGGTCTTCCTGGTGATGACGGGCCCCCACCGCGGGGAACCGCTCTCCCCGGCCGGCCTCGACGAGATCATCCGCGGCGCGAGCCGGCGCAGCAAGGTCCCCGTCACGTGCCACCAGTTCCGCCACACCTGCCTGACCCGGCTGAGAGAGGCCGGGATGGCCCTGGAAGCCGTCCAGGCTCAAGCCGGGCACCGGTCCATCGAGTCCGCCCGGATCTATCTCCACCTGGCCAACGAACGCCACCTCCGGTTCCCGGCCACGTGGCCCTGAGCCGAGGACACCCTGTCCGTGTCAACCGCGATCCGCGGGCGCATCCCCATGCGGACCTGAGGCTCCCCACCTCACCCGTCCACCCACGAGCAAGCACCACCGGAGACCCGCCTCGCAGCGCCGCGCGTCCACCCGCGCATCCGTCAGGGGAGTCTGAAATCTTCCGCGTCGCAGCTGGGATCGTGGCTCTCAGGTCAGGCGGTCATACCCTGCCCTGCGTGTCATTGCCACGTCAGACCCCGAAGCAGGCCAAGGCGGACTCGATCCAGTGGGTGGCGGCGCGGCGAGCCGAGCAGACCGTCACCCAGATCGCGTCCGCGGTAGCGAGGTGACCAAGGCGACTGCGGTGACAGTGTCGCGATGTCATCCTCCGAGCAGACGTGTGCCCGTAGGGTGGTGCGTGGCGCCCACGCCGCTCCCCCCGAGCC
>JALYVC010000043.1 GCA_030853445.1 Actinomycetota bacterium
GGCGAGACCGACCACTGGCCGTGCACGCGTACCGACTCCTCAGAGAACCACCGGAAGAACTCCGAGCCATAGGCCACCTCACCGCGCGACTCCGCCAACGGCTTGCCCATCTCGAGCGTCATCGCGAGCGCGAACTCCTCGGTCCGCTCGACAATCCGCTCGTATGCAGCGCGCAGGATCTCGCCCCGCTCGCGGGGCGCGGTGCCCGCCCACCCCGCCTGGGCGGCGACGGCTGCATCCAGGGCGTCTCGGCCGTCGGCCACACTCGCATTCGCAACGCTGGTGAGGGTTCGCCCAGTCGCCGGGTCCTCGACGTCGAACGTCTCCAGATCGCTCGCGTCACGCCACCGCCCCCCGATCAGCAGCTGCTTGGGGACGGATGCGATCAGGGTGGACTGGGTCAGCGTCGTTGCGGGACTCATACCTCTTGTCCTACCTGATAGGCGCGGTCAGCGCTCGAGCAGGGGCTGGTCCGGGTCGTATGCCGCACTGCCGGATGCGTCCCGGCGGCGCCTCGCGATCGCGGAAAGGGCTTCGAGCACCACCCGGTTGGCGAGCGCCGCGGTGATGTCCGCGTGGTCGTAGGGCGGGCTGACCTCGACGACGTCCATTCCGACGATCGGGAGCTCGAGGCAGAGTCGGCGCACGCTGTCGAGCAGCTCCCGGGCGGTGAGCCCGCCGGGTTCGGGCGTTCCCGTGCCCGGTGCGTGCCCCGGGTCGCACACGTCGATATCCACCGACAGGAACACACCGTCGCAGTCGTCCGTCGCGATGGCCGATGCCTCGGTGAGGCACTCGGCCAGGCCGCGCCGTCCGATCTCGGTCATCTCGTAGGACCGCATTGCTACCCCGGCCATCCAGTCGAGGGTGTCCGGCGGCGGCCAGTAGCCCCGCAGACCCACCTGCAGGAACCGGTCACCTCGTAGGGCGCCCGACTCGATGAGCCGACGCATCGGCTGCCCGTGTCCCCACAGTGACCCGAACTCGATGTCGCCGGTGTCGGCGTGCGCGTCGAAGTGGATCATCGACACCCGCCCGTGTCCGAGGACGTTCGCGACGCCCTTGGCGTCCGGGAACGCGATCGAGTGGTCGCCACCGAGGATGACCGGGATCGCGCCCGACCGGGTGACCTTCTCGACGGCGGCCTCGAGCGCCGGGAGGGCCGCCTCGATGTCGCCCGAGTACATCTCGACGTCGCCCGCGTCGACCACCCGCAGGTCGCGCAACCCGTCGGTACGCAGCGCCAACGAGGGCCGAGACCCGTCGTGAGGCAGGTAGTCGGTCGTCCGTATCGCCTGTGGCCCGAACCGGGCGCCCGGCCGGTGCGAGGTGCCCCCGTCGAACGGTGCTCCGAGGATCACGACGTCACACCCCGCGTACGTGCTCTCGTCGTCCAGATCGCACCGGTCCACGCCCAAGAAGGTGACGTCAGGGCCGTACTGCGCACCGTAGCGGGTCATGCGGACACCTTATCGCCGGCGGATCTGAGATGACGAAACTTGTTGCGAGACAATGTTTTTGGTCGATCTGGTGCTTGACAAGGATGGTCGCAGCCGGCTATAGTCGTACACATGTTCGATAAGTCACCCAGCGGTCTCGACGCCTTCGCGTCGCGACTGGTGCGCGTCGACCGCGACCTGTCGGATGCGGAGCGGGTCGACCGGCTGGCTGCCCTGGAGCGGGTCAAGGCAGCCTGCGCGGCAGCGCAGGCACGCCTCACCGTGGACCTCGCCGAGTCACAGGAAGAGGTGGCCGGAGCCTGGCGGCAGCGCGCCAAGGAGTGCGCCGACGTGAACGACTTCGAAGGGTGGCGGGCGGCTCGGGAGAGTGCGAGGCGTGCGTCAGTCGTCACGGCGGACTCGACCGGACAGGCGCGAACGCGATCCCGGAGTCGGCGTCTCGGGTCGGAGCTCGGGGTGGCGGGACAGGTCGCCCTCGCTCGACGTGAGTCGCCCTCGAGCGGAGCTCGGCATCTGACCCTGGCCCTGCGGCTGGTGCGGGACCTCCCGATGACGCTCGCTGCGCTGGAAACCGGACTGCTCAGCGAGTGGCGGGCGGAGCTCGTGGCGCGTGAGACGGCGGTGCTGTCCGCCGAACAGCGGAGGGCGGTCGACGCCGAGCTGTTCGAGGGCATCGGTGCCGACCAGGTGGGAGCCCTGGGCGACCGCGAGCTGGCTCGGCGGGTGCGTGCGATCGCCTACCGGTTGGACGCGGAGTCCGTGATGGCTCGCTGTCGGGGAGCCGAGAAGGAGAGGCGTGTGTCGATCCGGCCGGCACCGGACACGATGACCTACGTCACGGCATACCTGCCGGTAGCCCAAGGGGTTGCCCTGCACTCAGCGCTGACCGTGGCTGCCGCGACCGCGAAAGCCGCAGGCGACGATCGGTCCCGAGGACAGGCCATGGCCGACACGCTCGTGGAACGGGTCACCGGCCAGGCATCGGCTGCGGCCGTCCCGGTGGAGGTGCAGGTCGTCATCACCGACCGGGCACTGCTGACGAACGCGTTCGGCAGCGGCGATGACACACCCGCCCAGGTGCCGGGCTACGGAACCGTTCCGGCGGCGTGGGCCCGCACGCTGGTGCGCGGCAGCCAGGAGGCGGCCGCGAGAGTGTGGCTGCGCCGGCTCTACACCCACCCCGACGACGGCACCCTTGTTGGCATGGAGTCGACGAAACGACTGTTCGAGGCAGGGCTGCGTCGGTTCCTCGTCGCCCGTGACGGCACCTGCCGCACCCCATGGTGCGATGCGCCGATCCGCCACCTCGACCATGTTGTCGACCACGCGTCCGGCGGCCCGACCACCGCCGACAACGGGCAGGGCCTCTGCGTGCGGTGCAACCACATCAAGCAGCTCCCGGGCTGGCGAGCCCGACCGGAACCGGACCCGCCTTCCCTCGAGTCGCGTCCGCATACCGCAGTCACCACAACACCGACCGGGCACTCGTATGCCTCTCAGGCGCCACCGGTACTACCGGGCTACGCGGGCCGTGCGGACAGTATGCTCGAACGTCACCTCGAGATCCTGATCGTCGCCTGACGTCCGGTGTCGGCATGCCGGTCTCGAGAAAGCGGCTTTACCGTCTCCTGAGATCCGGCCTCGCCCCGTCCTACGCCAGTAAATCGTCACCCGGCTTCAGATGGGGCGACTGCATCAACCTGAAGTATTCCCATCGACCGTGAACGAGCGCTACCTTCAGTAAAAGCGGCGATCGACGCTCAAGCACAGAACTCAGAGAATGGGCCAGCGCCGACCTATCGATCTCTCAAGGTGGCTTAATGACCGAGCAATACAAGCCGGGTGATGTGGTGAACGGTCACCGCTTGAC
>JALYVC010000047.1 GCA_030853445.1 Actinomycetota bacterium
CGTCGGGGCACTCTTCCGGGCCCGCCCCGACGCCGTGCTCGGAGTCGCCACCGGCTCGAGCCCGGTCGCGATCTACGACGAGCTGGGGCGGCGGGTGTCCGCCGGCACACTGAGCCTGGCCCGGGCCACCGCCTTCATGCTCGACGAGTACGTCGGGCTGCCGGCCGGCCATCCTGAGCGCTACCGCACCGTCGTGGAGCGCGACTTCGTCGCCAAGGTCGACATACCGTCCGAGCGCGTGCACGGGCCCGACGGCACCGCCGCCGACCTCCGCACCGCCTGCTCGGCCTACGAGGACGCGATCACCGCTGCCGGCGGCATCGACCTGCAGATCCTCGGGGTCGGCACCGACGGGCACATCGCCTTCAACGAGCCGGGCTCGTCCCTCGCGTCACGCACCCGGATCAAGACGCTGACGAACCAGACCCGCCGCGACAATGCCCGCTTCTTCGGCGACGACGTCGACGCGGTGCCGCGCCACTGCCTGACCCAGGGCATCGCCACGATCATGGCCGCTCGACACCTCGTGCTCGTCGCCTCGGGCCGGGGCAAGGCCGAGGCGGTACACCAGCTGGTCGAGGGGCCGATCTCGGCGATGTGGCCGGCGACCATCCTGCAGATGCACCCGCACGCCACCGTCGTGGTCGACGAGGCGGCCGCCTCGCGGCTCGCCCTCGCCGGCTACTACGCCGAGACGTATGCCGCGAAGCCCGACTGGCAGGGGATCTGAGCGGCGACCTCGGGAGCAGGCCCGCGGGGGCGACGCGGTGTGGGCCGTGCTCGGCGTCAGGGGCTGGGCCACTACTGCCCACCATGGCGCAGATCGGTGGGGTCGTCCGGCCGTCGAGTCTATCGTCGCGGGTCAGCCACGGCCGAGGTCTCCTGCGAGCGGGCACGTGAACGGGTCGCGCTCCCCGAGCCCGACCGCGTTGAGGTAGCGCACGACGATGGCGTACGACGCCACGAGGCTGGTCTCGGTGTAGGTCACACCGTGCTCCTGGCAGAAGGCGCGCACCAGCGGCTGGGCCCGGCGCAGGTTGGCCCGCGGCATGCTCGGGAAGAGGTGGTGCTCGATCTGGTAGTTGAGCCCCCCCATCGCCGTGTCGACGACCGGGCCGCCGCGCACGTTGCGCGACATCACGACCTGACGGGTCAGGAAGTCGAGGCGGGTGCCGCGAGGCACGATCGGCATCCCCTTGTGGTTGGGGGCGAACGCAGCCCCGAGCAGCACGCCGAAGACACCGAGCTGCACGGCGAGGAAGGCCACGGCCTTGCCCGGCGGGAGAGCGAGGAAGACGACCGCGAGGTAGCCGCCGAGCCGCAGGGTGAGCAGCGTCGCCTCGAGCCGTCGGTGCGGGAGGTCGCGACGCTCGACCAGGGTCTGGATGCCCGCGACGTGCAGGTTGACCCCCTCGAGCAGGAGCAGGGGGAAGAAGAAGACGCCCTGGTGGCGGGTGAACCAGCCGACCGCACCGGTGCGCCGCGTTGCGGCGACGGCGGGGGTGAAGGCGATCGCACCCGGCGCGATGTCGGGGTCGCGCCCCTCCTCGTTCGGGCTCGCGTGGTGCTTGTTGTGCTTGTGGATCCACCAGCCGTGGCTGAGCCCGATGCCGAGGGTGGAGATCAGCAGCGAGGCCCGCAGGTTGGCCCGCGAGGAGGCGAAGACCTGCCGGTGGGCTGCGTCGTGACCGAGGAAGCCGAGCTGGGCGACCAGCACCCCCACCCCCGCCGCCACCAGCAGCTGCCACCACGAGTCGCCGAGAGCCACGAAGGCGAACACGAGCCCGGCGAGCGAGAGCGCGAGGACCCCGACGTGGCGTGCGTACCAGCCGAGGCGCCGCTCGAGCAGACCGGCGGCGCGCACCTGGGCCAGCAGTGCGGCATACGAGCTGACGTGGTCGCGGGCCCGCGAGCCGGGGGCGCGGCTCCCGGTGCGGGTGGACGCGATCGGTGGCGCGACGGGCTGAGCGGCCATGCAGGGGTCCCTCGTCTTCGACGGGTCAGGTGGTGGTGCTCGACCGGGTCCGGGTCGGGAGCGACGGCGCTCCGACACGAGTGGACCACGCGGCGGGAGCGGGCGCCAGTGTCAGGCGGGGTGGGCCGGGCGAGCGCTGCCCGGGAGCCGACGACCGCGATGGGCGGGGCCGCCCGGTCGGGCCGTGGTGGTGATCGGCTGGGCCTCGACGGCGCAGCCCTGTGGACAGCGACCGTCGGTGTCGTGGGTGGTGCCTAGCATGGTCACAGGGCCACCGGGTGCGCCCCGGAAGCAGACCGACCGACGCAGGGGAGAAGGGGGGCCATGGACTCGGCGCATCCCCTCGTGGCCGGCTCACTCGTCGAGCTGGACGACGAGGACCTGCAGGGCATCACGGGCCCCGCGACCCTCGCGCGGGGGCTGGTCTACGCGTCCCAGGGGCGGGTGCTCGCCGTGACGGCCAGCCAGGACGGGCGGCGCCTCGTCGGCGTGGTCCACGGCAGCGCCGGTCAGGACTACCGCACGACCGTCTGGCTCGAGGCCGACTCCGGCCCCGGTGGCACCGACCTCGCCTACTGGCACAGCACCTGCTCGTGCCCGGTGGCTGAGCACTGCAAGCACACCGTGGCGCTGGTGGTGGCCGCTCGCACGAGGCTCGGGGTCACAGCCCCGGGCGGAAGCGGCCGGGGCGGTGACGGCGGCGGTCTGGGTGGGGACGGCTCCTCGCGAGCCGTCGCCGCCCTCCAGGCCCCCGACTGGGAGGCCGCCCTCGCCGGGCTCGCCGCCGGCCCCGACGAGACCGCCCACGCCCCGGTAGGCCTGCTGCTCGAGGTCACCCGGGTGGGCGCACGGGCTCGCGTGCAGATGCGCCCGCTGGTCAAGGGGGCCAAGGGCACCTGGAGCCGCACGCTCGTGACGTGGACCAACGTCGAGCACGACCGGGTCAACCGGGCCCGCATCGACCCCGAGCACCGGCGGCTGCTGATCGACCTCGCCCAGACCTACCAGCAGCGGCGCCGTCGGTTCTACATCGGCTCGGGCGACAAGCTGCACCTCGACGACCTCGGGCCGGGGTGGTGGCTGCTGATGCGCGAGCTCGAGCAGGGCGGGGTCACGCTGCTGAGCGGTGACAAGGCGCAGCACGAGGTGCACCTGCGCTCCGGCGGCGCCAGCTTCGTGCTCGACGTCCGACGAGAGAAGGCGGGTGGCGCCGTCCGGGTGCTGCCCCGCGTCTCCCTCCCGCAGGAGTCCGGGTGGGGCGAGCCCGACGTGACCGAGCCCGCCTTCATCGGCGACCCGCCGTTCGGCACGGTCTCCACGGCCGACGACGGTGCGCTCGAGCTGGCCCGCATCGACCCCCCGCTCGACCGCAACCAGGCCCGGTTCCTCGCCCTCGGCTCCGTGCGCATCCCTCCCGAAGACGTTGACCGCTTCCTCGTGGCCCACACCCCGGTGCTGCGTCGGCAGGTCATGCTGACCTCGACCGACGGCAGCGTCGAGTTCCCCGAGTCGCGACCGCCGCGCCTCGGTCTCGTCGTCACCCACGAGCAGGCGCGCCACGAGGTGACGCTGGCCTGGCAGTTCCGGTATGCCGTGGGCGACCGCACCGTCGTCATCGCTCCCGACGCCGCTGGCGGGCAGGGCGTCGCCCGCGACGCCAGGACAGAGGCGCGTCTCCTCGGGGGGCCGGACGTGCTCGCCGAGGTGCCCTCGCTGCGGGTCATGGTGGCGGGCCGACCCCGGCTGGTCCCGACGACGAGGCTCTCGGGTCTGCCCATGCTCACCTTCCTCGACGACGTGCTGCCGACGCTCGAGGCCGACCCCGGCCTCGACGTGCAGGTCGTGGGGGACCGCAGCTACGCCGAGGCCGACGAGGCCCCGGTGGTGCAGCTGACCGTCACCGACCCGCGCATCTCGGTCCCGGGGAAGACCGACTGGTTCGACCTCACCGTCGACGTCACGATCGGCGGTGAGAAGGTGCCGCTCGCGACCCTGCTCACGGCCCTCGCCACCCGGGTCGGTCACGTCATCCTCGCGAGCGGCACGTGGTTCCGCACCGACCTGCCCGAGCTCGACGAGCTGCGCCGGCTGCTGCAGGAGGCGCGTGACCTGCAGGACGACACCAGCGTCGACGGGCCGCTGCGCGTCACGCCGTACCAAGCCGACCTGTGGGAGGATCTGGTCCACCTCGGCGTGGTGCGCGAGCAGAGCCAGCGCTGGGCGCAGGCGGTGTCGGCGCTGTCCGGTGACGACGGGCGACCGCCCCCCGCTCTGCCCGAGGGCCTGATGGCCACCCTGCGGCCCTACCAGGAGGAGGGCTTCACCTGGCTGGCCCTGCTGCGTCGCGCCGGCCTCGGCGGCATCCTCGCCGACGACATGGGTCTCGGCAAGACCCTGCAGGCGCTGGCGATGGTGCTGGCAGCCCGCGACGAGCAGCCTGACGGGCCACCCGTGCTCGTCGTCGCCCCGACGAGCGTGCTGCCCACGTGGGCGAGCGAGGCGGCCCGTTTCTGTCCCTCGCTCAAGGTGGTCACCCTGGGGTCGACGACCCGCAAGCGCCGCACCGAGATCGCCGACGAGGTGGCCGGCGCCGACCTCGTGGTGACGTCGTACGCCGTCTTCCGCCTCGACGCGCCCGGCTTTCGCGAGACGGCGTGGTCAGCGCTGGTGCTCGACGAGGCGCAGTTCGCCAAGAACCACCAGTCGCAGGTGCACCAGTGCGCCCGGCGGCTGCCGGCGCCCGTGAAGTTCGCCATCACCGGCACGCCGATGGAGAACAACCTCATGGAGCTGTGGTCGCTGCTGTCGATCGTCGCGCCCGGCCTCTTCCCCAGCCCGCAGCGCTTCGCCGAGGTCTACCGCCGCCCCATCGAGAGCGGTGCGGCACCCGAGAAGCTCACCACCTTGCGATCGCGGATCCGCCCGGTCGTGCTGCGCCGCACCAAGGAGGCGGTCGCCTCCGACCTGCCGCCGAAGCAGGAGCAGGTGCTCGAGGTGACCCTCTCGCCCAAGCACCGTCGCATCTACGACACCCACCTGCAGCGCGAGCGCCAGAAGCTGCTGGGCCTGCTCGACGACCCGCAGGGCAACCGGATGGCGATCTTCCGTTCGCTCACCCTGCTGCGCCAGCTCAGCCTCGACCCGGCCCTGGTCGACGCCGCGCACGAGGAGGTCGGCTCGGCCAAGCTCGACACCCTGCTCGAGCTGCTCGATCCGCTGCTCGCCGAGAAGCATCGCGTCCTCGTCTTCAGCCAGTTCACCTCCTACCTCGCCCGAGCCCGCAAGCGCCTCGAGGCGGCCGGCATCACCTACGCCTACCTCGACGGCTCCACGACCAACCGCGGTGCGGTCATCGACGACTTCCGCACGGGAGACGCTCCGGTCTTCCTCATCAGCCTCAAGGCGGGCGGCTTCGGTCTGACCCTCACCGAGGCCGACTACGTCGTGCTGCTCGACCCGTGGTGGAACCCCGCTGCCGAGTCGCAGGCCGTCGACCGCGTGCACCGCATCGGTCAGGACAAGCACGTCATGGTCTACCGCCTGGTCTCCGCCAACACGATCGAGCAGAAGGTCGTGGCGCTCCAGGAGCGCAAGCGGCAGCTCTTCGGGCAGGTCATCGACGGTGGCGCGCTCTCCAGTGGGCAGATCACCGCCGACGAGATCCGCGGGCTGCTCGCCGCCGACTGACGCAGGCCGGCACCGGGCTCGACGATCGGCCTAGGGCAGAGCCGGGGACCGTTCCGGGCCTGGCAGCATGGGCACACCTTCGACGGGCTGCCCTCGGGGGCACGCTCATGACCGACACGGCCACCTACGGCGGGGAGCTGGGGTCGCTCGGGCGCCTCGCGGAGGCGCTCGTCCTCGACCGGGCCGGTCAGGGCGTCGGACGCGTCCGTGACATCATCCCCGGGTGGCGACGGAGCAGCGGGTGCAGGCCGACACCGGGGCACTCCCCGTGGCTCCTGCGGTCGCCTTCGTCCTCGTCTGGTCCTCGGGCTACATCGCGGGACCGTACGGTGTGCGGGCGATGGGGCCGCTGACGCTGGTCTCCTGGCGGTTCGCACTGGCCGCCGTCGTGGCCGCCGCGGTGGCACTGGCGCTCCGACGCCGGCCAGGGATCGACCGGAGGATGGCGGCCCGCATCGCCGTCGTCGGTTTCGTGATGAACGGTCTGCTCTTCGGGCTGATGTACCTCAGCTTCGCCGCCGGCCTCAGCGGGACCCTGGGGTCACTCATGCACTCGCTCAGCCCGGTGCTCACGGCCCTGCTGGCGGCCGTCATCCTGCGCGAACGGCTCACTCGGGTGCAGGGTGTCGGCTTCGTCGTCGGGGTGGTCGGGGTGCTCGTCGTCCTCGGCCCGGACATCAACCGGGCCGGCGGTCTCGTGGGGGTCGGCCTCGGGGTGCTCGCGACACTCGCCCTCAGCCTGGGCACCCTCGGCCAGCGGTGGATCGGCGGTCGGCCCGACCCGATCTGGTCGGCCACGCTGCAGTTCGCGGTGTCGGCCCCGCCGGTGTGGGTGCTGGCCGTGTTCACCGAGGGCCTCTACCCGGTGCGGGACCCGATGGGCGCGACCCTCACGCTGGTCTACCTCGCCGTGGCCAACTCGGTGCTCGGCCTGCTCCTGCTCGGGGCCCTCGTGAGGGCCCGGGGGGCGGGCTCAGCCGCCAGCTTGTTCTTCCTGATGCCTCCGGTCACGGCCGTGCTCGAGTGGGTGGTCCTCCACCGGTCTCTCAGCCTGCGCGAGGTCATCGGTCTCGTCATCGCCGTCGCCGGTGTCGCGGTGGCGACGCGAGCGTCGACCGTGTCTCGGGGACGGCCTCCGGGCGCGACCTGACCCTTCACCCGTTCGGGTCCGTCAGGGTGTGGCGGCCCGCCCGTTTGAGGTGGACGGACGTCAGGAGCGGGCGGTGAGCACGATCGGGTCACCCTCGGTGATGGCGATGGTGTGCTCGGCGTGTGCGCCCCGCGAGCCGTCGGCGCTGCGGATGGTCCAACCGTCGTCGTCGAAGCGGATCTGGTCGCTCGTCTGGAGGAACCACGGCTCGATCGCGATGACCAGCCCCGGCGCCAGCTTGTAGCCCCGGCCCGCCCGGCCGTCGTTGGCCACGTGCGGGTCCCCGTGCATGGTGCGCCCCACCCCGTGGCCACCGAACTGGGTGTTCACACCGAGCCCGTGGGCCCGCGCCACCGTCCCGATCGCCGCCGACAGGTCACCGACCTTGTTGCCGACCCGGGCCACGCCAATCGCTGCGGCCAGCGCCTCCTGGCAGGTGTCGATGAGGGCGAGGTCCTCGTCCCGCCCCGCCCCGACGACGAGGCTGACCGCCGAGTCGCTCACCCACCCGTCGAGGCTCGCGGCGAAGTCGAGGCTGAGCAGGTCGCCGTCGCGCAGCCGGTAGGGGTGCGGCAGTCCGTGGAGCACCGCGTCGTTGACCGAGGTGCACAGCACCTTGCCGAAGGGCATCGCGCCGAAGCTCGGGTGGTAGTCGATGTAGCACGACGTCGCCCCCGCCTCGCGGATCAGGTCGTGGGCCAGGGCGTCGAGCTCGAGCAGGTCGACCCCGACGTCGGCGGCCTCGGACAGGGCGGTGAGCACCGAGGCGACGAACCGCCCGGCGGGACGCATCTCCTCGACCTGGGCGGGAGTGAGCAGCTCGATCATCGGTGACAGCGTATGCCGGACCCCGTTCGCCGCGGGGGCGGCCCCATACGGTGGGTGCCGTCTCCCCACCGGGGTAGAACCTCGCTCCCGGACGCGACGTTCTACCTCGTTGGGCAGCGGGGTAAAACGCCGCCAGCGGGAACGGGGTGAAAGCTCGCGCTCTCGAGCGACGTTCTACCCCGGTAGGCAGAGGGGTAGAACGTCGCACCCCCGCCTCAGAAGTGGCCGATCGCCGACGCGACGTCCATCAGCAGCACCACGCGCTGGGGGTTCGGCTTCGGCACGCGGTAGCGACCGGCATACCGCTGCTCGGCGTCGCGGACGACCCCCGGCTCGCGCGAGACCCGCATACGGCCCTCGAGGGCCACCCACCGCCGTCCGTCGACCTGCGCCAGGGCCGCGGGGGCCCCAGCCTCACCGGCCCGCTCGACGTTGGTCACCTTCTGGTTGCCGTCGCTGGTGATGACCCGCGCGGTGAGGGTCGGCACGTCGACGGTGAAGGCGATCGCCGTCACGTGCGGAGTGCCGTCAGCGCGCAGGGTCGTCAGGGTCGCGAGGTGCCGCTCGGTCAGGAAGTCGACGATCTCCGAGGGCAGCGCGTGCGGGTCGAAGCGCATCAGGACACCGACTGCACACGCGCAATGATCTCCGCGGCGCACGCACCGGCGGCCACCTCCGGCAGCCAGTGCCCCTCCGGCAGCTCGACGAAGCGGTAGTCGGCCACCACCAGGGCCGCCGTGCCCTCGGCGGCGGCCCGCCCGAGAAAGGCGTCCTCGCGGCCCCACACGAAGGTCGTCGGCACCCTGCTGCGGTGCATCGAGCCGCGCGACAACGGCATCCCGCGATACCAGTTCATGGTCGCGGTGAGCCGGCCCGGCTCGCGCATCTTCGCCAGGTATCGCTCGGCCACCGGCTTCGGCAGCCCCGAGCGGATCAGCCCCGGGGAGAAGGTGCGCTCGAAGAGCGCCTCGGGCAGCCACGGCAGCTGGAACCACGCCATGTAGGACGAGTGCAGGGCCTGCCACCACGTGCGGTAGGCCTGCGCGAGCGCGGCCGGGTGGGGAGTGGAGAGCACGGTCAGGGACGCGACCCGGTCGCGGTGGCTGCCCGCCACGGCCCAGGCCACGGCGCCACCCCAGTCGTGGCCGACGACGTGGGCCTTCTCGAGGCCAGCTGCGTCGAGCAGCGCCACGACGTCGCCGACGAGCTCGTCGGTCGTGTAGGCGCGCCGACCGCTCGGCCTGGCCCGAGGGCTGTAGCCGCGCTGCTCGGGGGCCAGCGTGCGCAGCCCGGCGCCCTGCAGGTGGGTCGAGACCTCGTCCCAGCACTGACGGTCGGCGGGGAAGCCGTGCAGGAGCACGACAGCCTCCTCGGGGCCGGGGCCGGAGTCCGTGACGTCGAAGGTCAGGTCTCCCCGGCTGAAGGTCGAGAGGGGCTCGAGGGAGGCGTCAGGCATGTCGACATCGTAGGGTCGCGAAGGTGGAACCCCTCCCGCTCTTCCCGCTCGGCTCCGTGCTGCTGCCCGGAGCACCTCTGGCCCTGCAGGTCTTCGAGCCGCGCTACGTGCAGCTGATGCACGACCTGCTCGGCGAGGGGGCCCGCACCGACGGCGTGCCACCGGAGTTCGGGGTGGTCGCCATCCGCCGCGGCTTCGAGGTGGGCGAGGGCATCCGCGACACCCACGACGTCGGCACGGTTGCGCGCATCGAGCAGATCGGCCTCATCGGCGCGGGCGTCTTCGGTGTCGTCGCGGTGGGGGCGCAGCGCTTCCACCTGCGCGTGCTCGACGAGACCGGCAGCACGCCCTACCTCACCGGCCTGGTCGAGCGGCTCGACGAGCCGGTCGGCGACCCCCAGCGGGCGGCCGTGCTCGCCCGTGAGCTGGTCGTGGCGGTGGGGCTGCACCTCGACGCCCGGGGGGAGGACCTCGCCGAGCAGGGCCAGGCCCCCGACGACCCCACGGGCGTCTCCTACTGGGCCCCACGGGTGCTCGAGCTGGAGCCGCAGGAGACGCAGGTGCTGCTGGCCGCCCCCGACACGGTGACGCGGCTCAGCATGACCCTGCGCACCATCCGCCGCGAGACCCAGATCGAGGACCGGCTCGGGGTGACCCAGGCCCCGCGACAGGCGCCGCCGTCCAACCTCAACTAGCGTCAGGGGCATGGCGGCGACATGGCGGCACTGACCTGGGAGCTCTACTCCGACGCCCTCGAGATGGGCACGAGCGTGCGGGTCGTGCTGCCCCAGGACACCGACAGCCAGGTCGGCGTCGAGGCCCGGGAAGCAGGCCCCGAGCTGCCGGTGCTCTACCTGCTGCACGGCCTGTCCGACGACCACACGGCGTGGACGCGCTACACCTCCATCGAGCGGTATGCCGAGCAGGCAGGCATCGCCGTCGTGATGCCGTCCGCCGGGCGCAGCTTCTACGCCGACGAGCTCCACGGTCAGCGGTGGTGGACCTGGGTCTCGCAGGAGCTCCCCGACCTCGTGCAGCGCTACCTGCGGGTCTCGGCGCGCCGTGAGGACACCTGGGTCGCCGGACTGTCGATGGGCGGGTACGGCGCGCTCAAGCTCGCCCTGACCCACCCCGAGCGGTATGCCGGGGCCGCCAGCCTCTCGGGTGCCCTCGACGCCGTCGCCCTGGCCCGGGGGCCCTCGCGGGTCCCCCTCTTCGAGCGGGTCTTCGGTGGCGAGCCCGGACCGGCCGACGACCTCTTCGCACTGCTCGAGTCTGCCGACCCGAGCGCGCTCCCGCCCCTGCACGTGTCCTGCGGCGTCGACGACGTGCTGCTGCCCCAGTCGCAGCGCTTTGTGGCCGCCGCCGAGGCCCGCGGGCTCACCGTCACCACGCAGTACCCGCCCGGCGGGCACGAGTGGGCGGTCTGGGATGCCGTGGTGGCCGACGTGGTCGACTGGCTCCCGCGGTCGTGACCACCTCGCGGGGCCACCTAGAGTTGCGATGGTGACCGCTGACACCCCCGCGACGCTCGAGGTGGGGACCCCGAACGTCCCGACGAGCTACTACCGGCGGCTGCCGGGTGGGATCTACGAGCCCACGGTGCACGTACAGGGCGCCTGGAACGACCACGAGCAGCACATGGCACCCGTCTCGGGTCTGGTGGTGCACGCGATGGAGGAGCACGAGCCGCGCGACGACCTGCAGCTGGCCCGCGTGACCTTCGAGATCCTCGGCGTCATCCCCCGCGAGCCCACCGAGGTGATGGTCACGACGATCCGCCCGGGGCGCACCATCGAGCTCGTCGAGGCGGTGCTCGTCGCCGGTGGCCGCCCGGCCGTGCGGGCCCACGCCTGGAGGATGGCGCGCGGTGACACCGCCGCCGTGGCCGGCGGGGCCCCCGAGCCGCTGCCCGCGCCCGGGACCTGGGAGCCGTGGGAGGGCAGCACGGTGTGGTCCGGCGGCTACATCGGCTCGCTCGAGGGTCGGCGCGACCCCGCGAGCCGACCGGGTCGGGGGCGGGTCTGGCTGCGCACCGACATCGACCTCGTCGAGGGCATCGCAACGAGCCCCACGGCCGCCTTCGTCGGTCTCGTCGACACCGCCAACGGCGTCCTCGTGCGTGAGGACCCGCAGGCGTGGATCTTCCCCAACATCGACCTGTCGCTGCACCTCTTCCGCCGACCCGTCGGCGAGTGGGTCGGCTTCGACACCACCGTCGTCTTCGGTGGCGAGGGCGTCGGGCTCACCAGCTCATGGCTCTACGACCAGGAGGGCGCGGTGGGGCGCGCCGAGCAGATCCTCACGATCCGCCCCCGCCCGGCGCGCGGCTGACCTAGGCCCGACCAAGGCCCGACCAAGGCCCGACCAAGGCCCCGGAGCCGACCCGCCGCTCACTCCCCGGGGTAGACGACCCCCACCTGGCGTCGCGCCTCGTCCATGACCGCCATCACGGCCCGCGACGAGTCCCAGGTCATCCGCTCGCTCTGCTGGAGACCGGCAGCGACGCAGCGGGCGACCTCGGCGACCTCGTACTCGAAGCCGTTGGTGACGTCGTCGTGCCACGTCGCCAGCACCTCGCGGTCCGGGCTCCCGCTGCGCAGGGTGACGGTGCGCCCGCCGCTGTAGAAGTCGCCGTCGATCTCGAGGCTGCCCTCGGTGCCCGTCACGGTCGCCGTCGTCGGCGACTTGGTCCAGAGCGTGGCGTCGACGAGCCCGATCGTCTTGCCTGCGTATGCGAGCAGCATCGCGACGTGTCCGTCGACGCCGGTCTCGGTGAGCTGCCCCACCGCTTTCACGCTGGTCGGCGCACCGAGCAGGTCGACCACGAAGGAGACGGGGTAGACGCCCAGGTCGAGCAGCGCCCCGCCGGCCAGGTCGAGGTTCTTGAGCCGGTGCTCGGCGCCGAGGTCGAGGGCCTGACCGTGGTCGGCGCTGACGGTCACGACCTCACCGATCGCCCCCGCCCCGATCTGCTCGCGCACCCGGGCGATGTGCGGCAGGTGCCGCGTCCACATCGCCTCCATGGCGAAGAGCCCGCCAGCCTGCGCGGCCGCGAAGATCTGCTCCACCTCGGCACTGTTGCGCGCCAGCGCCTTCTCGACGAGCACGGGCTTGCCCGCCTCGAGGGCCAGCACCGCGTGCTCGCGGTGGCCCGAGTGGGGGGACGCGACATAGATCGCCTCGACCTGGTCGTCGGCCACGAGCTCCTCGTACGAGCCGTAGGAACGGGGTATGCCGTGCCGCCCGGCGAAGTCTGCCGCCCGGTCCGGGTCGCGCGAGCCCACGGCGACGACGCTGCCGGCGGTGTGCGCGTGCACCGCCGCCACGAACTTGTTGGCGATCCCTCCGGGCGCGATCACGCCCCAACGCAGCGGCGGGGCGCTGCGAGGGTCCGGCAGGAGGGTGGGGGTAGTGGCGGTGGTGGTGGTGGCGTCGCTCATCGAGGCGAGCACGTTCCCTTCGGGGATGGCAGGATCGGCGGGTGGAGTCCACGCAGTATGCCGCGCCGCAGCCGCGTCCCTCACTGGCCCGGGCCGGGTCCACGCTCGCGCCCGCTCTCGTGCTGTGTGCGGTCGCTGGGGTCGCCGGCCAGGTGCACCGCGTCTACAGCTCCCCGCTGGCCGGCTACTACGTCAACGACCCCAGCGGGCAGGGCGGGGTAGAGCCGCTCTCGCTGCGGCTCGGCGTCCTGATCGCCGACCCCACGACCAGCGTCCTCGCGCTGGCTCCGGCCGTGGCCGTCGTCGCGCTCACCGGGCTGCACCTGCTGGCGACGCGCTCGGCACCGGTC
>JALYVC010000069.1 GCA_030853445.1 Actinomycetota bacterium
AACCGGCAGAAGGTGGCTCTCGTCGCGGCCCTCGCCTCCGACGTCGAGCTCCTCCTGCTCGACGAGCCGACGTCGGGGCTCGACCCGCTGATGGAGACGGTCTTCCGCGGCGCCGTCGAGGACCTCCGCCGCGAGGGACGCACCGTGCTGCTGTCGAGCCATATCCTCAGCGAGGTCGAGGCGCTCGCCGACCACGTCAGCATCATCCGCGACGGTCGCACCGTCGAGTCTGGTGCGCTCGCCGACATGCGACACCTCACCCGGTCCAGCGTCGATGCCGTCCTGGCCGAGGCCCCGCCGCCCGCGCTGCTGGTGGGCCTCCCCGGTGTCGAGGACCTCGTGGCCGACGGGACGCACGTCGCCTTCACGGTCGACACCCCCCTCGTCGGAGACGCGTTGGCACGTCTGGGTGCCCACGGCATCCAGAGCTTGACCTGCCAGCCGCCGAGCCTCGAGCAGCTCTTCATGAAGGAGTACCGCACCGCGCCGGTACGCGTCGAGGCAGAAGCCCAGGCATGAGCGGGTATGCCGGCACGGCCACCCTGGTGCGCCTCGCGCTGCGCCGGGACCGGCTCGTCATCCCGCTGTCCATCGTGGGCCTCGTGGCCCTCGCCGGCGGCTCGGCAAAGTCCAGCCTCGACCTCTTCCAAGGTCAGGCCACCATCGACGCCACCCGAGCCCTGCTGGCCAGTCCGGCCATTCTCGCGATGTACGGCTCCGTCGCCAACCCCGACAACCCCGACTCGTTCGCCGTCTTCAAAACGCTGCTGCTCGGGGCCGTCGCGCTGGCTATTCTCGCCGTCGTGGTCGTCCGCCGACATACACGAACGGAAGAGGAGGCCGGGCGCACCGAGCTCGTCGGTGCCGGAGTAGTCGGCCGGCGCGCCCCACTCACCGCGGCAGTCATCGTGTCGGCGGGAACCGTCCTGGTCACCAGCGCCCTCGCGGCCGCCAGCCTCGTCGGCGCCGGCCTGGGCCCGACCGGGTCGGTCGCTTTCGGCGCCGCCTGGGCGAGCGCGGGGCTCGTCTTCACCGGGGTCACCGCGGTCGCGGCTCAGCTGACCGCCACTACTCGCGGCTGCGGCGCTTGGGCGTTAGGTGCGCTCGCGGTGGCCTACCTGCTGCGCGCGGTCGGCGACACTGCTACCGGGGCCGCCTCGGCTCTCACCTGGCTCTCGCCGCTCGGGTGGGCCGAGAAGATCGAGGTCTTCGGCGAGAACCGCCTCGTCGTCGCACTGCTCCCGCTCGCGGTCTCCGGTCTTCTCGTGGTCGGCGCCTACGCGCTGCAGGCTCGCCGCGACATCGGCTCCGGCCTGCTCGCTGCCCGTCCCGGGCCCCGGCGCGCGCCCGCCTCCCTACGCTCGCCATGGGCGCTCGCATGGCGGCTGCAACGCGCGACGTTGCTCGGGTGGGCGGTGGCCTACGCCGTGCTCGGAGTCGTCCTCGGCGGCGTCGCGGGCAGTGTCGGCGCGATCGCGTCGAGCGCCCAGATGCAGGACTTGCTCCGCAAGCTCGGTGGCACTGCAGGGTCGATCACCGACATCTTTGTCTCGACGGAGGTGCAGTTCCTCGCGATCGGCGCGGCGGCATACGGGATCTCCGCAGCCTTGCGGCTGCGTTCGGAGGAGGCCGACCTGCACACCGAGCAGGTCCTCGCCACGGGTGCCACACGCCGAGTCGTGCTCGCCAGCCACGCGCTGGTGGCGCTGCTCGGCAGCGCCCTGCTGATGCTGCTTCTCGGCGCCAGCCTCGCGCTCGGAACCGCCTCTGGCTCAGACGGTTTCGCCGCTGCGCTCGGCCACGTCCTGCCCAGCGCACTGGCGACGATCCCGCCGGTGTGGGTGTGCGTCGGGCTCGCCCTGGCGATCTTCGGGTCCGCTCCCAGGGTCGTGTATGCCGCCTGGGGCCTGCTCGCGTTGTTCGTGTTCGTCGGGGAGTTCGGCTCGCTCGTCGACCTGCCTCAGGTCGCCATCGACCTCTCGCCGTTCGTCCACGCCGCCGTGGTCCCGGGGACGGCGGTGGTGGCCCTGCCACTCGTCGTTCTCCTCGCCCTCGCGGGCGCGCTGGTGACGGCCGCTGGAGTCGCCTTCCGCCGTCGCGACATCGGCTGACGGAGCGGCCGGTCAGAGCTCGAGTGAGCTCA
>JALYVC010000075.1 GCA_030853445.1 Actinomycetota bacterium
GGTCGGGCTCCACCGGCGGTCTCGACGGCCGCAGCCCCCCGGCCGCCTGAGCCGGGGCCCTTCCGGCCGTGCTCCCTGCCCGGGCTGGGATAGTCTCGACCGCCGTGACCACCACCCACGACACACCCCGAGCCGGCCCGGTGACCCTGCGCCCGATCTCTGCGGCCGACCACCTCGCCTTCGTCGACGCCCGCTCGGGCAGCTTCCTGCAGACCCCCGCCTGGGGGCAGCTGAAGAACGACTGGCGCAGTGAGTCCCTCGGGTGGTTCGCGGGGGACGAGATGCTCGCGTCGGCGCTCGTGCTCTACCGCAAGGTTCCCCGGGTGAGGCGCTACCTCGCCTACCTGCCCGAGGGGCCCGTCATGGGCGCGGGCGGCTGGGACTCGCCGTACGCCCTCGAGGTGCTGCGGACCCTGCGCGACCACGTCAAGGACCAGGGGGCCTTCACCCTGCGCATCGGCCCGACCGTGCCCGTGCACCGGTGGCACACCGACACCATCAAGGACGCCATCGCCGACGAGGCGGTGCGCTCCCTCACGGGGGTCGCACCCGACGTCACCCACGTCGTCGGGGTGACGCTGCGCGAGCAGCTCACGAGGCTCGGCTTCGAGCACCTCGCCGCCGATGACGGCTTCTCGGCCGGGCAGCCGCAGTTCGTCTTCCAGCTGCCCCTGGCCGACCGCAGCGAGACCGACGTCCTCAAGGGCATGAACCAGCTCTGGCGACGCAACATCAAGAAGGCGGCCAAGGCAGGCGTCGAGGTCACCCGGGGCAGCGCGGACGACCTCCCGGCGTTCCACCGGGTCTACACCGAGACGGCCGAGCGAGACCACTTCATCCCACGGCCGCTCGCCTACTTCGAGCGCATGGTCGAGGTCATGACGGCCGAGGACGACGACCGCATCAGGCTCTACCTCGCCCACCACGATGACGACCTGGTCGCCGCGACCACGTGGGTGCGGGTGGGTCACCACACCTGGTACTCCTACGGCGCATCGACCTCCGCCAAGCGCGAGGTGCAGGGCTCGACCGCCATCCAGTGGCGGATGATCAGCGACGCCCTGGCGGCCGGGGCCGCGGTCTACGACCTGCGCGGCATCACCGACACGATCGCCTCCGATGACCCACACCTCGGCCTCATCCGCTTCAAGGTGGGCACCGGTGGCGAGGCGGTCGAATACGTCGGCGAGTGGGACCTTCCCCTGCGACCGTTGCTGCACAGGGCTTTCGGGCTCTACATGAAGCGTCGGGGGTGACCCCGTGAGCATCGTCCTCCACGTCGACGGCGACCGCTGGCGCGACCACCTGCGCCGCACGACCGCGTCGACCCCCGGCATCGTGCCGGTCGTCAAGGGCAACGGCTACGGCCTCGGCCTGCCCCGCCTGCTCGCCGAGTCGGCCCATCTTGTCGGTGAGGGCCAGGTGCGCCAGGTCGCCGTCGGCACGTATGCCGAGATCCCCCTCGCCCTGTCGGCCCACCCCGGTGACGTCCTGGTGATGGAGCCCTACCGCGCCGCCGTGCCGCCGCTTCCCGGTGTGCCGGAGGTCGACTTCGCGGACCCGAGGCTCATCCACACCGTCACGCGGGCCACCGACGCCGAGCACCTGACGCAACGGGCCGGACGGGTGAGGGTCGTCGTCGAGGGTCTGACCTCGATGAACCGTTTCGGGGTGCCTCTCGAGCAGGTGGCCCGCCTCCGCGCCGACCTGGCCGCCCTGCCGCTCGACGTCGAGGCCATGACCCTGCACCTGCCGCTGGGCCACGGCCACCTCGACGAGGTGAGCCACTGGGTCGAGGCCGTCGACGTGCCCACGTGGTACGTCTCACACCTCGGTCCCTCCGAGCTCGCGACCCTGCGCTCGCGCCACCCCGGCCGGGAGTTCCGACCCCGGGTGGGCACGGCCCTGTGGCTCGGCGACCCCGGGGCCCTCACCGTGCGCGCCCACGTGCTCGACGTGCGCCCCGCCGCCAAGGGTGACCACGCGGGATACCGGCAGCGACCCCTGCGGCCGGGCAGCCTGCTCGTCGTGAGCGGTGGCACCGCGCACGGCATCGCGCTCGAGGCTCCATCCGCCGCGTCGACCCTGCGCCAGCGCGCCATCGTCGTCGCCGAGGGCGTCCTGCAGGCGGCGCACCGGGTGCGCTCACCCTTCTCGGTCGACGGCCGACCTACGTGGTTCGCCGAGCCCCCGCACATGCAGGTCAGCCTGCTGTCCCTGCCTGCGGGGGTCAGGCCTCCGGCGATCGGCGACGAGCTGAGCGTGAGGGTGCGACACACCACGCTGCTGGCCGACGCGGTCGTCGTCTCCTGAGCAGGGCCGCCGCACTAGGGTGTTGCCGGGGCTGACCGCAGGCTGTCCCGGGGTGCTCCAGGCGCGAAGAGGGTGAACGGCATGTCCTTCAACGAGAACGTCCAGCTCGACACCTCGCAGGTGACCGGCGGTGGCTCCGGCGGCGGGGGTTTCGGCGGGGGTAGCGGCGGCTTCGGCGGCGGCGGCGGCGGCTTCCCCGGCGGCGTGCAGGTCGGCGGTGGCATCGGCGGGATCATCGTGCTCATCCTCGCCCTCGTCTTCGGCGGGGGCGCCCTCGGCGGGTCGGGGA
>JALYVC010000084.1 GCA_030853445.1 Actinomycetota bacterium
GGTCGGGCGGTGCCGAGGGCCGCGGAGCGCCGCGCCGGGGGCCGCTGCGACCGCGTTCGGGCCGCCGGGGACCTGGCGCTGCGGGGGTCATGAGGGACCCCGTCGCACGGACCCCACGACGGGTCCGTCGAAGAACTCCTCCTGACCCTCGGAGGAGCGCAGCTGCCACGGGACGCTGGCCACCATGACCCCCGGGGTGAACAGCAGGCGGGCCTTGAGGCGCAGGGCGCTCTGGTTGTGCAGGATCTGCTCGTACCACCGACCCAGGACGTACTCTGGGATGTAGACGACAACGACGTCGCGCGGGCTGCCGCTGCGGATCGACTTGACGTACTCGACGATCGGGCGCGAGATCTCGCGGTAGGGCGAGTCGAGGACCTTCAGGGGCACCGGGATCTCAAGACGGGCCCACTGGTCGCGCAACGCCTGGGTGTCGTCGGCGTCGACGTCGACGGTGACGGCCTCGATGAAGGTGGGCCGCGTCGCGCGGGCGTAGGCGAGGGCGCGCATGGCCGGCTTGTGCAGCTTGGAGAGCAGGACGATCGCATGCACCCGGCTCGGCAGCATCTGCGGCTCGTCAGCGTCGATCTCGAGCTCGTCTCGCACCCGGTCGTAGTGTCGGCGGATGCCGAGCATCAGGACGAAGAGCACGGCCATGGCGAGGATGGCGTAGCGGGCGCCCTCCATGAACTTCGTGATGAGCACCACGACCAGCACCGTGCCGGACATGAAGGCGCCGAGGGCATTGATGACGCGCGAGCGCATCATCCTTCCCCGCACCTTGGGATCGCGCTCGGTGCGCAGGTGGCGGTTCCAGTGCCGGATCATCCCGCTCTGGCTGAGCGTGAAGGAGACGAAGACGCCGACGATGTAGAGCTGGATGAGCGAGGTGACCGTCGCCTGGTAGGCGACGATCAGCGCGGCGGCGCCGGCTGCGAGGATGAGGATGCCGTTGGAGAAGGCCAGCCGGTCACCGCGGGTGTGCAGCTGACGCGGCAGGTAGCCGTCCTTGGCGAGGATCGAGCCGAGAACCGGGAAGCCGTTGAAGGCGGTGTTGGCGGCCAGGATGAGGATCAGCCCGGTGACGATGGAGATGAAGACGACACCCGGGGTGAACCCGCCGAACACCGCCTTCGACAGCTGGCCGAGCACCGGGTCCTGCACGTAGGAGTCCCCCACGGGCGTGCCGTTCAGCGTCAGCTGCTCGGCGGGCCGGTCGGCGATCTTGATGCCCGTGATCCGGCCCAGGACGATGATCGACGTGAGCATCGTGATGGAGATGACCCCCATGAGGAGCAGGGTCGTCGCGGCGTTCTGGCTCTTCGGCTTCTTGAAGGCCGGCACGCCGTTCGAGATCGCCTCGACGCCGGTCAGGGCGGCACACCCGGAGGAGAAGGCCCGCAGGAGCAGGAAGGCCACAGCGACGCCGGCCATCTGCTCGTGGTCGGCCTCGGGCATGAGCTGGAAGCGCGCACTCTCGGCCTGGCCGAGGTGGCCGGTCGCGGCCTGGACGAAGCCGAAGATGCCCATGCCGATGATGCCGAACATGAAGGCGTAGACCGGCACGGCGAACGCGTTGCCCGACTCGCGCACACCACGGAGGTTCATCGCGGTGAGGACGACGACCAGCCCGACGGCCACCGGCACCTCGTGACCGCGAAGCGACGGGAGTGCCGTCGCGGCGTTCTGGACCCCGGACGAGATCGAGACGGCGACGGTGAGCACGTAGTCGACCAGCAGGGCACTGGCCACGGTCAGCCCCGCCTTGTCGCCGAGGTTGACGGTGGCGACCTCGTAGTCGCCTCCGCCCGAGGGGTAGGCGCGCACGTTCTGCCGGTACGACGCCACGACGATGAGCATGACCGCGATGACGGCGAGGGTGATCTGCCACGAGTGGGTGGTGACGAAGGCCCCACCGGCCAGGCCGAGCATCAACATGATCTCGTCGGGGGCGTAGGCCACCGACGAGAGGGCGTCGCTGGCGAAGATGGGCAGCGCGAGCCGCTTCGGCAGGAGGGTCTCGCCAAGGCGGTCGCTGCGCATGGCGCGACCGAGGATCAGGCGCTTGAGAACGCGTCCGGAGGAGGGCACGCGCACACTGTATGCCGCCTCGCCGCCCGGCGTGGTGAGACGTTCGCCTGCGAGACGTCCCCGACCGTGTAGCGTTTCGCAGCGTGCACTTCGTCATCATGGGTTGCGGCCGCGTGGGCTCCACGCTGGCCAAGAGCCTGAGCAAGCGTGGGCACGACGTCGCAGTCATCGACTCCGAGCCGTCGTCCTTTCGGCGACTCGGCAGCAGCTTCGAGGGAATGACGGTGACCGGGCTCGGTTTCGACCGCGACACCCTGCGCTCCGCCCGGATCGACGAGGCCTACGCCTTCGCGGCCGTCTCGAGCGGTGACAACTCGAACATCCTCGCGGCCCGCGTGGCGCGCGAGACCTTCGGGGTCGAGCACGTCGTCGCCCGCATCTACGACCCCGGCCGCGCCGAGGTCTACCAGCGGCTCGGCATACCCACGGTGGCCACGGTCCGCTGGACCTCCGACCAGATGCTCCAGCGTCTGCTGCCCCAGGGCGCCGTGCCGGCGCTCACTGACCCGAGCGGTCGGGTCGTCATCGCCGAGGTGCCGCTGGCCCGCAGCTGGGTCGGGCGGCGCATCAGCGAGGTCGAGGTGCTCACGGGCACCCGCATCGCCTACGTCACCCGCCTGGGTGAGGGGCTCGTGCCGGGAGTCGACACGGTCTACCAGGACGGCGACCTCGTGCACGTCGCGTCGGCGACGACCGACCTGCAGCGGGTCGAGAAGACCTACGACCAGCCGCCTCCGGCGCACTGACCCGGCGCCTGACCCCACCCCGTCCACCCGCCCACCCGAGAAGTCCCGGAGAGCAGCCATGCGCGTCGTCATCGCCGGAGCCGGAAGCGTCGGCCGCTCGATCGCCCGCGAGCTGCTCCACAACGGTCATCAGGTGCTCCTGATCGACAAGGACGCCGATGACGTGGAGGCCTCCCGGGTGCCTGACGCCGCGTGGCTGCTGGCCGACGCCTGCGAGATCACGGTCCTGGAGGAGGCACGGGTCCAGGACTGCGACGTCGTCGTGGCCGCCACCGGCGACGACAAGGCCAACCTCGTGGTGTCGTTGCTGTCGAAGACCGAGTTCGGGGTGCCGCGTACCGTCGCCAGGGTCAACAACCCCAAGAACGAGTGGATGTTCGACGAGTCCTGGGGGGTCGACGTCGCGGTCTCCACGCCACGGTTGATGACCGCTCTCGTGGAGGAGGCCGTCAGTGTCGGCGACCTGGTCCGGATCTTCCAGTTCCAGCAGTCGAAGGCCTCGATGGTCGAGCTGACCATCCCGGTCGACAGCCCCTACATCGGGCGCCCCCTCGGCGACCTCACCTGGCCAGCCGACACGGTGCTCGTCGGGATCATCCGTGACGACCGCCCCATCGTGCCGAGTCGTGACGACTCGGTCGAGGCCCACGACGAGCTGCTCTTCATCACCACCCCGGATGCCGAGGACGAGCTGGAGCAGCTCCTCTCCCCGGGCAACCGGCTGCCCCGTGGCGAGGAGTAGGCCCCCCAAGGACGCAGCGCGCCCGCCGGCTCAGGACAGGTCGGGGCCGTGAGGGCGCTCCAGCGGCGTCTGCCCGCGCAGGACGACGAGACCCATGACGAGTACGGCGACGAGGTAGGCGGGCGTACCGAGCACGACCTTGGAGACGCCCAGCGCGGCGACCTGCCCCGCGAGGTAGAGCGGCACCATCACGGCCAGACGGATGACGTCGAGCACCACGATCACCCAGCCCAGCCTGGCTGCCACCGTGACGATCCCGGGGTGCCTGCGCCAGCCGAGGAAGGCCTCGGTGAGCGCCTCCTCGTCCTGTGTCGCCCGGGCGCGCGCATCCTCGTCCTGGACAGCGTCCTTGCGCGACGACGCCTTGAGCCGGTCGGAGGCGGCCACCAGCTCGGGGTCTCCGGCGGCGATGAGGAAGCCGAAGAGCGGCCACCGGGTGAGGTTCGCGACCGCCAGCACGAGCATCGTCGCCGCGGTGCCGATCATGCCGGGCAGGAAGGCGTCCTGCGCCCGGCCCGACCGGATGGCGAAGAAGGCGGCGACCGCCAGCACGACGGCGGAGTAGCCGATGAACCGCACCGTCTCGCGGCGCACGAGACGCACGAGGGCCAGCACGCCGAGCGTCAGCCCCGACGCGACGAGGGTCAGGCGGGTGTCGTGGGTCGCGGTCCAGGCCACCACGAAGACGAGGGTCGGCAGGGCCGACTCGATACCGCCGCGCCACCCGCCGATCGCCAGGGCGATGCGCTCGCGCAGCAGCTCCTCGACCGTGGTGTGGGTCGTGACCGCGCGGACCGGCCCCGGCACCGGGTGCTGGTCAGCCACTCTTGGGGACGATCTCGTAGAACGGGTTGAAGATCGTCGCCACCCCGCGGTAGTACGACACGCGGCCGGATGCCCGCAGGGACACCCCGGGGTTGATGCCGGCGATCTCACGCCGTCCGAGCCAGACGAGGTGCAGGGCTCGACTGCCGTCGTAGAGCTCGCACACCAGGGCCGGGGCGTCGGACCGAGGGCGCATCGTCACCGAGCGGACGACGCCGCACACCTTGGCCTGCTCACGGTTGGGCAGGTCGCAGATGGGGGTGGCGCCCACCCGCTCGGTGTCGGCCTTGAGCTCGTCGGCCTCGAGGTCAGAGATGGGGCGGGCGAGCCGGTCGGCCCACCTGGAGAGGATCCCCTTGGGCGCCGGGCCCCCGTGGGGGCTCGAGCCTGCCTTGGCGATGGGGCTCTGGGCCATGTCTTCGTCTCCTCGGGTCGACTCAGCGAACTTCGGTGATCTCAGGGCCGCGGTCGAACGGCTTGAGGTCGTCGAGGTGAGTGCCGTCGGTGCCCACCTCGTCGGCGGCCTCGTCATGGGGCGCCTCGCCGGCCCCCTCCTGCTGGGCGTCCTGCGGCAAGGTGAGCGGCAGGACCTCGCGCGGCGGCATGGCGTCGTCGCCACGGACGACCACGACGCTGCGCACCAGCGCCACCAGCGGTGCGGCGGCCTCCTCGTCGATCGCTGCGGGGCCACTGAAGACCGCACGCAGGAACCATCGGGGACCGTCGACCCCCGCGAAGCGGACCTGCGCGAACACGGTGCGCCCGTCGGGGCCCTGCTGCGCCATCCGGCACAGCAGCTCGCGACCGAGCTCGCCCACCACGACGTCGGCCGTGCCGCCGCCGGCCGTGACGTTGTCGGCGATCTCGGTGCGGATCTCCGGCCAGACCGGCACAGTGCGAGGAGCAGCGAAGGCCTGGAGCTGGACGCTGGAGTCCTGGAGGACGGCGTGCACCGACAGGACCGTCTGCTGGGCCTCGTCGATCTCGAGCCGCAGCTGCATCCCCTCGACCGGGACCAGTCGCAGGGCCCCGAGGTCGAGCCGAGCCACGCCCCCGTCACGTTCGGCCGCCTCGACCTCGGTGACGTCGAAGGGCCCTCGTGCGCGGTTCAGCGGCTCCTCGTCGAGCCCGTCGAGCTCGTCGAGCGCCTCAGCCGCTGGGCCCGCCGTCTCGGCGATGGCCTCGGGGTCGGTCGCCTCGACGCCTGCGGCGGTCTCGGACGCCTCCGAGGTCTCGATGCCCTGGGAGCCGGAGACCTGACGGTCGTCGTCGCTCTTGTCACGTCGTCGGAAGATTCCCACGGGTCCTTCGCCTCTTGGTGTCCTCGGGTGCTGGTGGTCCCTGCTGGTGCTCCGGGCTGGTTCTGCGCTCAGTCACCCGGGGGGCCGAAGCCACCGCTGGCACCGTGACCAGTCTCCCCCCTCGGGCTCTCCGGGAGCGAATCGTGCTCGACGAACGCCACCCGGGCGACCTGCTGCACGACCAGCTGGGCGATCCGGTCACCACGATGCACCGTGAAGGCCTCGCGCGGGTCGAGGTTGACCAGGTTGACCATGATCTCGCCGCGGTACCCGGCATCGATCGTGCCGGGGGCGTTGACGATGGTGATCCCGTGCCGGGTCGCCAGGCCACTGCGTGGGTGGGTGAAGGCGGCATACCCGGCAGGGAGGGCGATAGCCACCCCGGTCGGCACCAGGGCCCGCTCCCCCGGGGCCAGCTCGACGCCCTCGCGGGCGCACAGGTCGGCCCCGGCGTCGTCAGGGTGTGCGTAGACGGGAACGGGGAGACCGGCGTCCAGCCGCTGCAGGACGACCCGGACCGTCTCTCCTGTCGAGGGGCCGGAGACGGCGAGGGGGTCGGTTCTGTCCGGAACCGACCCCCGCTCGTGCGTCATGTCAGGCAGCGCAGTCGCGACACACCATCTGACCGCGGGACTCGCTGGCCAGCTGGCTGCGGTGGTGGACCAGGAAGCACTGTGAGCAGGTGAACTCGTCGGCCTGACGAGGGAGCACCCGGACGGAGAGCTCCTCGCCGGACAGGTCGGCCCCCGGGAGCTCGAAGCCCTCGGCGGTGTCGGTCTCGTCGACGTCGCCCGCCGACGACGACTTGTCGACGCGTCGGGCCTTGAGCTCTTCGAGGGAGTCCTCGGACAGGTCGTCGTCGGTCTTGCGTGGGGCGTCGTAGTCGGTCGCCATGGGGTGTCCGTCCTGAGTTGGGGGTGGAAGCGGTGGGTGGTGAAGGGGAGAGCCGTGGAGGCGGGTCGTGAGCAGAGCCAGGGCCCACCGGGGCCGCAACCCCACAGCGGTTGGTCGGAGAATAGGGCAAAGATGGACAGTGTGTGACAAAATCTGAAACTCGAGGCCGTGCTGACCCATCCCGACGTGGCTCGTCGGTTCGTGGGGTGTAACGACGCACCGGCCCCGTTTGTGCCCGCCCCCGAGTGCCTCCTTCTCGAGGGGCCTAGCCCCTCGCGGGACGGCCCGTCGAACGGTCGCCCTCGCGAGTGTGCCCTACACCGGGCCGGTGCGTCTTCCCGGCTCACGTCTGGCTCACTCCCTGCTCCCGAGGCCCTCTCGAGGGCTTGTCAAGAACCTCTCAAGAACCTCTGCCGACCTCCCGCCGCGGGCCCCTCGGCTGCCCGGTTCGCACGCCGGGCCCCGGGTTTGAACGCCCTCGCCCCGCAAGGCCCCATTCGGGGCGTCGGCCCCTTACAGTCGGGTCGTTGCGTGACAACCCCCGCGCTCTCCACCGGGAGCGCCCCCCAGCGATGGAGGTGCACGATGACTGAGTTCCACACGATTCTCCACGAGCGGGCCCGCGAGGCCCTGGCCCGCCTGTCCCGGGCCGTAGACCTGGGCGACGACTACTCCGTCGACGTCCTGACCGGTGAGCTCGACTCGATCCAGCGGCTCGCTGACGACCACGACGTCAGGCTCCCCGAGCTCGACGCCTACCGTGGGGCTCCCGCGGCCTGACCGCCCACCTCACCTCCACCAACGGCTCTCTCCCGACCGGGAGAGGGCCGTTACGCCGTGACGGGCCAGCGGCGAGGCCCGCCCCGCAGGCCCGCCCCTCAGGCGTCGATGACCGCGGCCAGAGCCGCGTGGACGGCGGGGTTGCCCGCGAGGGTCAGGCTCGCGTCAGGGGCCCCACCCCGAGGCCCGGTCACGACCCCACCCGCCTCGGTGACCACCAGCCACCCGCCGGCGAGGTCCCACGGGTTCAGCCCGATCTCGAAGAAGCCGTCGAGCTGGCCGGCGGCGACGGCGCACAGGTCGAGAGCCGCGCTGCCGATGCGGCGGATGTCACGGATCTCGGGCAGGACCCGCAGCAGGAGCTCGGCCTGCGTGCGGCGCCGCTCACGGGTGTAGCCGAACCCGGTGCCGACCAGGGCACCCTCGAGCTGCTCGACGACCCCGACCTGCAGCGGGCGGGAGGGGCGGTCGCCGCTGTCGGCCGATGTCCCCGTCGGCACCGACGTGCAGCGTGCTCCCGCGCCCCGGGTGGCGTGGTAGACCAGACCGCGGGACGGGTCGCCCACGGCGGCCGCGATCACCTCCCACTCCCCAGGCACCCGCGGGTCGCCGGTGACGGCGGCGATCGAGACGGCGTACGCGGGGATCTCGTAGAGGTAGTTGACCGTGCCGTCGATGGGGTCGATGACCCAGGTGACGCCCGAGGTGCCTTCGTGGTCGTCACCCTCCTCGCCGAGGATCCCGTCATCGGGCCGGGCCGCGAGCAGCCGATCGCGGATCAGCTCCTCGGAGCGGGTGTCCATGACCGTGACGACGTCGGTCGGTGAGGACTTCGTCGCCGAGGCGCCGAGACCCGCCGGGCGCTCGTGGGTGATGAGCCGGCCGGCCTCGAGGGCCACCTCGACCGCCAGTGCCTCGAGCCCGGTGCTGGGCACGTCCATCAGTCGCTCCCGCAGAGGGCGGGGCGAGCCGTGCGCAGGTTCGGACAGCAGCCGGGAGCGCACACGGACGGTCGGACTCCGGGCCCGGCCGGAGCCGGCCCCCCCCGGGCCTCGTCGGCACGCTCGAGCAGGAGATCCACCAGCCCCGACACCCACCCGGCGTCGACGCCCACCGTGGGCACCCGGGTCATGGTCAGCCCCAGACGGTCGGCCGTCTGAGCCGCCTCGGTGTCGAGGTCGTAGACCACCTCCATGTGGTCGGACACGAAACCGACGGGGGCGAGCACGACCGTCGTCACGCCCTCCTTCGCCAGCTCCGCCATGCGGTCGTTGACGTCGGGCTCGAGCCAGGGCTGAGTGGGCGGGCCGGATCGCGAGCAGTAGACCACCTCGGCCGGCAGGTCGCGCCCCAGCTCGGAGGCGGCCCGGGCGGTCACCTCCATCGCCAGCCGGTGGTGCTGCTCCTGGTAGAGCCGCCCGTCGCCGTCGCCCGGACCGGAGGTCTCGTCCATCGCGTCGGGGATGGAGTGCGTGACGAAGAGCAGGCCCAGCTGGGCGTCGGGGACGTCGGCGTGCCGGCGCAGGGCGTCGAGCACGAGGCGGGCGTTGGGGTCGACGAAGGCCGGCCGACCGGCATACGGCCCGACCTTGTCGACGACGACGACATGACCCTCGTCTCGCACGGTGGCGACGGCGTCGGCGAGGTTCTCGCGGTACTGCCGGCACGAGGAGTAGCACGAGTAGGCGCTGGTGGTGACGACGAGCATGCGGTGCAGGCCGCGCCGCGCCGCGTCGCGCAGGGCGTCGGCGAGGAACGGGTCGGAGTTGCGGTTGCCCCAGAGCACGGGCAGGTGGATGTCGCGAGCCGCCAGCTCGGACTCCAGCGCGGCGATGAGGGCGCGGTTCTGGTCGTTGATCGGGCTCTTCCCGCCGAAGAGGCGGTAGTGGTGGCCCACCGCCTCGAGCCGCTCGTCGGGGATCCCCCGCCCGGCGGTCACCCGCCGCAGGAAGGGGAGGACCTCGTCGGGCGCCTCGGGTCCGCCGAAGGAGAGAAGCAGGACGGCGTCGTACGGCGCCAGCAGGTCGCCGGCGTCGGGCACGCCTGTCGGGGTGGGATCGGTCATGGGGAAAACGCTACCGGTCCGGCTCACTTCCGGCGTGGCCGCTTCCCGCATCCCCGTGTGGATGGCAGAGTCTGCAGCGGGATCGGGCAGGATCTGGCCGACAGGACACATACAGCAAACGACTTGACGTCTCCCGGCGTCACCGGCGGGGATGAGGAGTGCGGATGCAGGACCTTCGGCTGGTGGGGGTCCACGATGACGGCACCCACCTGTTGCTCGAGGACGCCGATGGCACCCGCCTGCGGCTCCCCCTCGACGACGCGCTGCGCGCCGCGGTCCGTCAGGACCGCTCGCGTCTGGGCCAGCTGCAGATCGAGCTCGACGGCGGTCTGCGCCCCCGAGACGTGCAGGCTCTGGTGCGCGCCGGCGCGAGCGCCGACGACGTGGCGGCCCGCGCTGGGTGGACGGTCGAGAAGGTACGCCGCTACGAGGGGCCGATCCTCGCCGAGCGCGCCCACGTCGCCGACCTCGCTCGCCAGGTGCGTATGCGTACCCGCGCGAGCGGGTCCGACGCACCGACCCTGACCACCCGGGTGGGCGAGCGCATGCGGGCTCGCGACGTCGACCCCACGACCAGCACCTGGGACTCCTGGCGCGACGCCGAGGCGCAGCACTGGACCGTGGCCATGCGTTTCGTGGCCGGTGGTCGTGAGCGCCGGGCGCTGTGGTCGTTCGAGCTGGCGACCCAGACCGTCACGCCGCTCGACGACGAGGCACGCTGGCTCACCGAGGAGGAGACGCCCGACTCGTCCGGGCCGATCCCCGGGCCGACCCCCGCCACCCGCGTGCAGACGAGCGTCTACGACGTCGAGGCCGAGGGCGGGGTCGCCGCGACGGCGAGCCGACCCGCCGACGGCTCGGTCGACCTCGTCACCGCCATGCGCGAGCGCAGCCAGGCGCGCGGACGCCGCTCGCGTCGGGGCCGCACCCCCACCGATGTGCCGGAGCCTCCCACCGACGCCCTGCCCATC
>JALYVC010000085.1 GCA_030853445.1 Actinomycetota bacterium
CCGGACCGCCGAGGGCGGGCCGGCGGCGGGGGCCCGTGGCGGTGAGGGCCGCGGGCAGGAACCCCGCCAGGGCGGGCACCAGTCGTCTGGAGATCGTCGGGGGGTCGCCCGTCCCCCGGCCATGCGGCCCTACCCCGGTGACTTCCCGGGGGTTCCGGCGATGCACTACGCGCCGGAGCTCGACGGGCTCCCCGACCCCGGCGAGGTGGTGTGGACCTGGGTGCCCTTCGAGGAGGACCCGACGCTCGGCAAGGACCGACCTGTGCTGCTGGTCGGCCTCGACGGCGACTGGCTCCTCGGGGTCATGCTCACCAGCCGTGACCACGACGCCTCACGCGGTCGTGAGCGCCGGGCGGGGCGCGAGTGGGTCGACGTCGGGTCGGGAGCCTGGGACCGGGAGGGCCGCGAGAGCGAGGCCCGCACCGACCGGATCCTGCGGGTCGACCCCGACGCCGTGCGGCGCGAGGGAGCCGTGCTCGACCGAGACCGGTTCGACCAGGTGGCGCAGGCCATCCGCGCGACCGCCTGAGACCGCTTTGACGCCACGGCCTGGCGGTGACGACAGGCTGGCCGAGAGTGGCGCGACCTGGGACGGCAAGACGACCGCCTTGTGCTCAACGGGGTCCAGGGACGCCACCCGGCAACCACCCCGCGTCGCGACAGGGCCCGTCACCTCAGCCGAGGCGACGGGCCCTGTCGGGTGCGCGAAGATCAGAGGGAGGCGGCCTTCTTGGCCATCGCCGACTTCTTGTTGGCCGCCTGGTTGGCGTGGATGACGCCCTTGGAGACGGCCTTGTCGAGCTTGGTGGAGGCTGACTTGAGCGCCTCCTGCGCCGCGGCGGCGTCACCGGTGTCGGCGGCGTCACGGAACTTGCGGACCCACGTGCGGAGCTCGCTCTTGACCGCCTTGTTGCGCTCGGTGCGCTTCTCGTTGGTCTTGATGCGCTTGAGCTGCGACTTGATGTTTGCCACGAAGAATGTCCTTGGTCGAGAGGAGTGATGTCTAACGGAAATGGTGCCGTGAGAGGGCGGCAGACGCTGGTGGAGACTGGGCGTGGGGACGACCCTGGAGACACCGCGCTGGATGGTGCTGATCTGCGTGCAGGCGCACACGACCCAAGCGCGCACGCGAGGGTTGAGACTACCAGCGAGCGGACCGGACTCCCAAAACGTCTGACCGGCGCCGGTCTCGCCGGATGAGCTCACCGGCCGCCCCTGGCCGCGGTGATGGCCAGGACCGCCCGCTCGACCGCGTAGACCGGGTCGCGCCCGCCGCCCTTGACCTCGAGGTCGGCCGTCGCCACCGCCTGGATGGCGCGGCCCAGGCCGGGCCCGTCCCAGCCCTGCAGCGAGCGCCTCGCCCGGTCGACCTGCCACGGCGCCATCCCCAGCTCTCGGGCGAGGTTGGCCGAGCTTCCCCGCCCCGCAGAGCCGACGCGCACGAGCTGGCGCAGCTGAGAGGCGAGCACGGCGACGATCGGCACAGGGTCGACCCCGGTGGCGATGGCATGTCGCAGCAGGGCCAGGGCCTCACCCCGGTCGCCCCCGACCGCCGCGTCGGCGACCTTGAATCCACTCGCCTCGACCTTCCCCCCGTGGTAGGTCTCGACGACGCTCTCGTCGACCAGGCCCTCGGTGTCGGCGACGAGCTGGCTGCACGCCGAGGCGAGCTCGCGCAGGTCCTTGCCGATCGCCTGGACGAGCGCCTGCACGGCGTCGGGGGTCACCTTGCGCCCGGCCCGGCGGAACTCGTCGTTGACGAACTCGGCCTTGTCGCGGTCGGTCTTGACCGCGGCGGCCTCGAAGACCCGCGCGCCCTGCTTGCGCAGCGCGTCGAGCACCTTCTTGCCCCGGTTGCCCGAGCGGTGGGTCACCACCAGCGTCACGTCGTCAGCCGGCGCCGCGAGGTAGGCCAGCAGGTCGGTCTGCAGCTCGTCGGTCGTCTCCTCGAAACCCTCGATGACGACCGCCTTGGCCCCCCCGAAGAGCGAGGGGCTGGTGTGCAGCATCAGCTGGCCCCCCTCGTAGGTCGACGCAGCGAGCCGGATGACCTCGACCTCGGGCAGGGTGTCGCGCAGCTCGTGGATCACGAAGGTCACGGCCCGGTCGGCGAGGACCTCCTCGGGCCCGGAGACGAGGAGCAGGGTCGGCAGCGGCACGCCGCCAGCCTAGGCGGTGCGCCGACCGACCGGCTCGAGTCCGGTTCGTTCGTCATCCGGACCGGTCACACCGGACTGGTGCCGGTTGGTCGGGGCGCCTGGTCTCCTACCCGAAGCCCAACGTCGCCTCACCCAGCCGCAGCCCCAGCTGCTCCAGCCGCATCGAGACCACGTCGGGCGGCAGCTCGAGGTGCTCGCACAGCTCCTCGAGTCCGACCCCGGCATCGACGGCGTCGCGCAGCTCCTCGTCGGCCTCCGCCGACCACGCGTGGCCCGAGGTGACGGCCGTACGCGGTGCCGGAGCCACCGGGGGCGGTCCGGCCACCGGCCGGTGGTCGACCGCGGGGGCCGATGCCGCGGCCGCGGGCCCGGGGGCGGTGGAGGGCGAACCGAGCGCCCCGGTCAGCCCGCGCAGAGCGGGCTCCGCCACCGGCAGCACCGGCGCCGCGGTCTCGTCGAGCCGCCGCAGCGCGGCGATGACCATGTCGCGGTCGGTCGTGGGCCAGAAGGGGGGCAGGGAGCGCTGGAGGAACCCGGCATACCGAGCCGTCATCATCCGCGAGTCGAGGAAGGCGACCACCCCGCGGTCGTCGCTGCGGCGCACCAGCCGCCCGGCGCCCTGGGCCAGGCGCAACGCCGCGTGGGTGGCGCTGACGGCCATGAAGCCGTTGCCGCCCATGCGCGCGATCGCCTCGGACCGGGCCGACGCGAGCGGGTCGTCGGGGCGCGGGAAGGGAATGCGGTCGATGATGACCAGCTGGCACGACGAGCCGGGCACGTCGACGCCCTGCCACAGCGTCAGGGTGCCGAAGAGGCAGGTGGTGGCCGTGCGCGCGAAGTCCCGTACCAGCGTGGAGATCTGGTCCTCCCCCTGGCAGAGGACCTCGATCGCCGTGCCGTCCTCGGCGAAACGGGCCCGCAGCTCCTCGGCGGCGTTCTGCGCGGCCCGCATGGAGGAGAAGAGCCCGAGGGTGCGCCCGCCCGCGGCCCGCACGAGCGTCTCGATCTCGTCGAGCGTCTCGGGGGCGGCGCCGTCGCGGCCGGGTGCGGGCAGGTGCTGCGCCACGTAGGCGATGGCCTGACGTGGGTAGTCGAAGGGGCTGCCGACGTCGAGCCCCTGCCACGAGGGAGCGCCCTCGCCGCGCAGGCCGATGGTGCCGGCGACCGCGTCGAAGGTGCCGCCGAGCTCGAGGGTCGCCGAGGTCAGCACCACCGTGCGCTCCTGGAAGACCTTGTCCCGCACCAGCATCGCCACGCTCATCGGAGCCACCCGGAGCGTGGTGGTGCCGCGGCGCGGGTCGCGCCCGACCCACACGACGTCGAGGTCGCGCTGCTCGAGGATGCGGGCTGCGTTGTCGTTGACCTCGTCGATCGCCGCCCGCGCGACCTGGCGGGCGCCGTCGCCCTCGGCGCCCGGCTGGGGCTTGAGGTCGGACTGCACCCGGCGCGTGGTGTCTCGCACCCGCTCCAGCGCGAGGGTCAGCCCGTCGGAGAGACCGGGCAGCCGACCCTCCGGCAGCCCGGCCAGCACGTCCTCGAGGAGCACACCGGCGTCCTCGACGTCGCTCGTGTGGTCGGAGAGCTTGCCCGCCCTGCGGGCCGCCGACGCGACGATGCCAGCGCTGAGCTCGTCGGTGACCGTCGAGGTCACCCGGTCGACCAGCTCGTGCGCCTCGTCGATCACGAGCACGTCGTGCTCGGGCAGCATCTGCCGGCCCTCGAAGGCGTCGATGGCCATGAAGGAGTGGTTGGTGACGATGACGTCGACGTCCTTGGCCGCCTCGCGCGAGCGCTCGACGAAGCACTCGGCGACCATCGGGCACTTGCTGCCGAGGCACTCGTGAGCGCTGACCGAGACCTGACGCCATGCTCGTTCGCTCACTCCGGGCACCAGCTCGTCGCGGTCGCCCGACTCAGTCTCGTCGGCCCACGACCGCAGCCGCACGACCTCCTCCCCCAGCCGCGACATCTGTCGGTCGACCTGCCCCATCGACAGCAACGAGTCGTCGTCGTCGGGGAAGCCGCCCTGCAGCTTGTGCGCACACAGGTAGTTGCGTCGGCCCTTGACCAGCGCATAGGTGGGGCGACGGCCGAGCACCGGGGCGAGCGCCTCGGTCACCCGCGGCATGTCGCGGTCGACGATCTGCGACTGCAGAGCCAGGGTCGCGGTGGCGACCACGGCCGGCTTCCCGCTCTCGACCGCGTGCTTGACCGCCGGCACGAGGTAGGCCAGCGACTTGCCGGTGCCGGTGCCGGCCTGCACCAGCAGGTGCTCGCCCGTGTCGACGGCGTGCTCGACGGCCTTGGCCATCTGCGTCTGCCCGGGGCGCTCGGCGCCCCCCACCCCCGCGACCGCGGCGTGCATCAGGTCGTCGAGGGAAGCACTCACGCCCACAGCGTATGCCGCGCGACCACCTCGGCCGCTCGCCCTCCACAGACACCGCGATCCGACCGGGCAGTGACCAGCCGCTCGGGGCCTCGTCCCTGACCGGCTCAGACGTGGTCGCGCCAGGTGTGCTCTGGTGCGTAGCCGAGCACCCGGCGCGCCTTGTCGATCGACAGCAGGGTCTCGTGCTCCTGCAGCTCGTGCCGCACCTCGACGCCGGGGAAGACCTCGGCGACGAGTGAGGCGCTCGAGCGGCTCATCACGGTGTCGGCGTTGGCGACGACGAAGACCTCGGCCCCCGGGATCGGGTGCTCGAGACCCCGCCGCACCGCCTGTGCGCCGTCACGCGCGTCGATGTAGCCCCAGAGGTTCCACTTGCGGGTCATCGGGTCGGCGTCGTACGAGGGGAACTGCGCGTAGTCCTGCACGTCCATGACGTTGGAGAAGCGAAGGCCGATCATCGACAGCTCGGGATCCCAGCGGCACAGCTGACGGGCCAGCTCCTCCTCCAGCGTCTTCGTCAGCGAGTAGGTGCTCTCGGGTCGGGGCGGGTAGTCCTCGTCGACGGGCACGTAGGGCGGCGGGGTGTCGAAGGGCAGGCCCAGCACCGTCTCGCTCGAGGCCCAGACGATCTTCTTCACGCCGGCCCGACGGGCAGCAGACACGACCGAGAACGAGGCGACCATGTTGTTGGTGAAGGTCGAGTGGTCGGGCACGAGCCCGGGCGCGGGGACGGCGGCGAGGTGGACCAGCGCGTCGACCCGGTCCCACCGCTCCTCGACCCCCAGCATCGCGTCGAGGACCTGCCCGTAGTCGGTGAGGTCCACGGGTAGGTAGTCGACATGGGCGAGCACCTCGTCCGGTAGTCCGGTCGGCTTGGCGCGGTCGAAGAGCGCGACGTCGTAGCCGTGAGCCGCGAGGTCGACGACCACCGCCCGTCCCAGCTTGCCCGAGCCACCGGTCACCACTACTCGCGTCATCGCTCTCCCCTTGCTCTCTTCGGCTGACTGACGCCCCGGCCCCCTGACGCCGAACCCATTCGATCAGACCTGGCCGCTCGGGGCGCCAGAGGGGGGTGGGCCCCACACCTGTGGTGGGGCACCGGCGAGCCGAGCGACCGGCGGGACCCCGGCAGGCGCACCCGGTCACCCGTCCTGACCGACTGGGGCCGTTCCGCTGGAGCATTCGGGCTGCCCTCTAACCGATCAGCGTTTCACCAGGACGTGGAGCGTGAACGTCGTGGTGTCGGGCGGCGGGAAGAGGCCCCCGTAGGGGACGACGATCGTGCGTCGTCCGGGAGCCAGGTCGACATCCGCCTTGGTGCTGCAGAACCCCGCCCCGAGGCGTCCGGGGTGCCCGAGGGCTTGGGAGCCGGCGTAGAGGTCTGCGGATCCCGGTTGCTGCGCCTGGCGACCAGCGTCGGCGACCAGCAGACCGCTGTCGATGGGGCCCGACCCCAAGAAGGGGACCCCGTCGACGGTGGCGGCTGCGGGGGTGTCGAAGATCCCCAGCCCGAGGAGGTCGTCACAGATCGGCTTGAGGTTGGACGAGGTGAAGGGGACGGTGAAGCCGTTGGACGTGACGTAGCTGCTCTCGGGAAACCGGTCGTCCTCGGACCGCAGGCTGCGGCCCGGTCGACGAGGTCGTCTCGGAGGGGGTCGGTGACGCGAAGGCGGAGGGTGCCAGCGTCACGGTCAGCAACAGGGCAAGCAGTGGAGCCAGGGGTCTCACGCGATGACAAGGGCTGTCGCGCCACTCCCGTGCGGGTTCACAGACCGACGACCCCGTCGGCTCAACCCGCCTCCGGGTCGCGGCGGTCGTCGGTCGTGCAGATCAGGTGGGCGACCAGCGCGGTCCAGCCGGTCTGGTGCGACGCGCCGAGGCCGACCCCGGTGTCACCGTGGAAGTACTCGCTGAAGACCGGGTGGGCCGACCAGAGCGGGCCGTCGCCGTGGTCGCGCGGGTCACCCGGACGGCGGCCGTCGACGCCGGGGCGGAAGAGCGAGACGAGCCGCTCCTCGAGGTCGGCCGCGACCTCGTGCACTCCCCGTCGCCGACCTGACCCCGTCGGGTGCTCGACCGTGAGGTCGGCGGCCGCACCGGCGGCATACGTGTGGAGGGCGTCGACGAGCAGGACGTTGAGGGGGAACCAGACCGGACCGCGCCAGTTGCTGTTGCCCCCGTAGAGGCCGGTGTCGGACTCCCCGGGCGCGTAGCGCAGGGTCACCTGCTCCCCCGCGACGTCGACGGTCACCCCGTCCCGGTGGGCGGCCGACAGCGACCGGATGCCGTGGGGCGAGAGGAACTCCTCCTCGTCGAGCACGCGCGACAGAAGCCGCACGAGACGCTCGGGGTGCACGACCGCGAGCGTCGAGGGTCTGCCGCCGCCCGCAGGTGAGAGCAGGCCGCCGCACTCCTGCGGACGGTGCCGCTCCAGCCACCGCAGCGCCCCGGTGAAGTCGGGCAGCTCCTCGGACACCCAGGAGGGCAGGTTGGCGACGGCCAGCGCCGGCAGGAGGCCCACGAGGGAACGCACCCGCATCGGCTCGACCTGCCCGTCGGGGCCCACGAGGGCGTCGTAGTAGAAGCCGTCCTGTTCGTGCCACAGGCTCACGCCCATCGACCCGAAGGAGTCCATCGCCCGGGCGATCGACATGAAGCGCTCGAGGAAGGTCGTGGCCAGGTCGTCGAAGGCGTGGTGATGGCGGGCGATCTCCTGTGCGATCCGCATGAGGGACAGGCACATCGCCGCCATCCAGGCCGTCGCGTCGGACTGCTCCAGACGCCAGCCCGGGGGCACGCCCCTGGTGCGGTCGAAGGGACCGATGTTGTCCATTCCGAGGAAGCCACCTTCGAAGAGGTCGGACCCCTCGCTGTCCTTGCGGTTGACCCACCAGCTGACGTTGAGCAACAGCTTGGTCAGCACCCGCTCGAGGAAGGCGACGTCCCGGGAGCCGTCGAGGAGGTAGACCTGCCAGGCCGCCCAGGCGTGCACGGGTGGGTTGACGTCGGAGAACGACCACTCGTAGGCCGGCAGCTGCCCGTTGGGGTGCTGGGCCCACTCGCGGGTGAGCAGGAGCAGCTGCGACTTGGCGAAGGCCGGGTCGACGTGGGCCAGGGTCACGGCGTGGAAGGCGAGGTCCCACGTGGCGAACCAGGGGTACTCCCACTCGTCGGGCATGGAGATGACGTCGGCGAGCGCGAGATGGCGCCAGGCCGAGTTGCGTCCCCAGGGCTCACGACCAGCCCTCTCCGGCGGAGGTGGTGGCCCGGCAGGGTCGCCCTCGAGCCACTGCGCGACGTCGTACCGGTAGAGCTGCCGACCCCACAGGAGGCCGGCGAAGGCCCGGCGGGCCGTGAGGCGGTCGGCCGCCGACACCGCGTCGGGGATGACGAGGTCGTAGAAGGCGTCGGCCTCCGCTCGGCGGTCTGCGACGACCCTGTCATGGGAGGTGAACGGTCGAGCCGGTCGCGGTCCGGCGACCAGACGCAGGCGGACGGTCACCGACTCGCCCGGCCCGACGGCCTCCCACGACCAAAGGAAGGCCGCCTTGGTGCCTACCCCGTCCGGCGCCAGCGCAGACGGGTCGTCGTGCACCACCGCGCGGTCGACAGCATCCTTCGGGTGGGCAGGACCGTCTGGCGCACCCCACAGACCAATCGTGTCGGTCTCGTTGTCGCACATCAGGATCCGCGGATGACCCTCCGCGAGAAGGGTATAGCGGCCGAGGAGCCCGTGCTCGGCCTGCACGGCACAGACGTCGCCGTCCTCGACGTCGCCGAGCTCCGTGGGCTCGAGCACCCGCAGCACCGGGCGCCGATCGTCGCGCCCCCAGGACCACGTGTTGCGAAACCACAGCTGGGGCACCACGTGAAGGGGCGCCGGGTCGGGGCCCCGGTTGGTCACCGTGACCGTGACGAGGACGTCGTCCGGTGAGGCCTTCGCGTGCGTGACCTCGACGTCGAAGAAGCGGTCCTGGTCGAGCACCCCGGTGTCGGCGAGCTCGTACTCCGGCTGGTCGCGGCCGCGGTGCGCGGGGTCGTTCTCGGCGAGCAGCTCGTCATAGGGGAAGGGGCCCTGCGGATAGCGGTAGAGCCACTGCCCCCACGCGTGGGTGGGGGTCGCATCGAGCGGCCACCAGTGCTCCTTGACGTCCTCGCCGTGGTTGCCCTGCGGGTTGGTCAGGCCGAACAGCCGCTCCTTGAGGCGGTCGTCCTTGCCGTTCCAGAGGGCAACGGCCAGGTTGAGGAAGCCGTAGCGGTCGCTGAGCCCCGCGAGACCGTCCTCGCCCCAGCGGTAGGCCCGCCGATGCGCGTGCTCGAAGGGGAAGCTGGCCCAGGCGTCACCGTCGGCGGAGTAGTCCTCACGAACCGTGCCCCACTGGCGCCCGGAGACGTAGGGCCCCCAGAGCCGCCACGGGTCGGCGTCACCCGGAGACTCAGCAAGTCTCGCGTGCTCGGCGCTCGGTGGCGGCGGCGCCCCGGCCGGCGTGGTCACCGGCCCGCTCGCAGGGCCCGTCCCTCGATCTCGCGCAGGGCGTCGTCGGCCACCTCGGGGCTGACCCGCCCGCGCCGCCGTTGGGCGATGACGTGGTCTCGCTCGGCGCCTGCGGCCCGGCGCATCCACTCCGCGAGGATCTCCCCGACGTCGCCGTCATGGCCCTCCTGATCGTGCTCGCGCAGGTCCTGAAGTGCGGTCTGGGCGGCGATGAGGCCTTCGTACTGCTCGAGGACGGCGGTGCGCACCGATGTGGGTACCCCCTCACCGTTCTCGTCGAGGGAGTGGCGCACCATCCGCAGCGCCGCCTCGGCGGCGCTGCGGCGCAACGAGACCAGCTCGTTGGCCCCCTGGGGAGACTCCCCGCCGACGCCGAGCCGCGAGGTGAGGGGCCCGAGCGTCAGCCCCTGCAGGACGAGGGTCACGAGCACGCACGACAGGGCGATGACCACGACCTCGTCGCGCTGGGGGAAGACCGCGCCCGAGTCGACCGCCAGTGGTACCGAGAGCGCAGCCGCGACGGTGACCACGCCGCGCATCCCGGCCCAGGAGACCACGGCCGACTCGCGCCAGCCACTGGGTATGGGGTCGTCGCGGCGTCGGGCCCGCACCCGGGCGATGGCCGCCGACGGAAAGATCCACAGGGCGCGGAAGGCGATGAGCGTGAAGGCCACGAGAGCCGCGTGCCACAGGGTCGTGGAGTCGAAGCTCGAGCGGCCGATGACCTTCACCAGCTCGAAGCCCACCAGAGCGAAGACCAGGCTGGTGACCAGGAAGTCGACGTAGGCCCACACCGAGCGCCCGAGCAGCCACCCCTCGGCCGTGGTGGCAGGGTGGCTGAACGTCGTGAGCCAGAGCCCCGTCGCGAGCACCGCGAGCACCCCCGACCCACCGAGGTGCTCGGCCCCCACGTAGGCGAGGTAGGGCACCAGGAGGGTGATGGTCGTCTCTGCCGACGCGTCGTGCACCCGCGCGAGCGCACGGGTCGTGAGCGCGCCGATGGCCACCCCCACCACGACCCCCACCCCGACCGCACGCACCATCTCGAGCGCGGTGCCACCGACCGAGAAGCCGCCGGTGAGGGCGGCGGCGAGCGTGACCTTGAAGGCCACGAGGGCAGTGGCGTCGTTGAACATGCCCTCGCCCTCGAGGATGGTCACCAGGCGGCCCGGCAGGTGCAGCCGCCGCGCCACCGAGGTCGCCGCAACCGGGTCGGGCGGGGAGACGATGGCCCCGAGCACCCAGGCCGCCGTCCACGGCACACCGAGCCCGTGGGCCACGAGAGCGACCACCCCCACCGTCGCCAGGGTGAGCCCGACCGCGAGCAGCAGCACGGGACCGGCCTGGTTGCGGAACTCCCGCACCGTGGTGCGCTGGGTCGCCGCGAAGAGCAGCGGCGGCAGCACGACCGGCAGCACCAGGTCGGGCTGGAGGTCGAGCTGGGGGGTGAAGGGAAGAAACGCGAGCGCCAGGCCGAAGACGGTCAGGAGCACCGGCTGCGGGATCCTGACCCGGTCGGCCAGGGGGGTGAGGACGACGACGCCGATGACGAGGACGGCGACCAGCAGGAGCACGGACATGGGGCCGGCTCAGACCTCGTATGCCGCGAGCTCGGACGCGAGGGTCGGCGCGACCTTCGCGTGCACGAAGGTGCCCTCGTCGCGGTGCTCGACGGCCAGGACCTCGGCCTCACCGTGCACCCGGCTCACGAGGTCACCGCGGTCGTAGGGCAGGACCGCCGTGACCTCGATCTCCGGGCGCGGCAGCTCGGCCGCCACGAGGTCGAGCAGCGCGTCGATGCCCCGGCCCGTGCGGGCCGAGACCACGAGGCAGTGCTTCTCCTGACGCATCAGCCGGTCGAGCACCTCGGGATCGGCGGCGTCAGCCTTGTTGACGACGATGACCTCCTTGACGTCGGCCGCGCCGACGTCGGAGAGCACGCCGCGCACGGCCGAGATCTGGCCCTCGGGGTCGGGGTGCGATCCGTCGACGACGTGCAGGAGCAGGTCGGCGTCGGCCACCTCCTCGAGCGTGGAGCGGAAGGCCTCGATGAGCTGGGTCGGCAGGTGCCGCACGAACCCGACGGTGTCGGCGAGCGTGTAGTCACGCCCGTCAGCGGTCTCGGCCCGGCGCACGGTCGGGTCGAGCGTGGCGAAGAGGGAGTTCTCGACGAGCACACCCGCGCCGGTGAGGCGGTTGAGCAACGACGACTTGCCGGCGTTGGTGTAGCCGGCGATGGCCACGCTGGGGACCTCGTGCGCGGTGCGGGACGCGCGCTTGGTGTCGCGGGTGGTCTTCATCCCGGCGATCTCGCGCTTGAGCTTGGCGACCCGGGTGTTGATCCGGCGCCGGTCGAGCTCGATCTTGGTCTCACCGGGGCCACGCGAGCCCATGCCCTGACCGCCTGCGGCCTGGCCACCGGCCTGCCGCGACATCGACTCGCCCCAGCCGCGCAGACGCGGCAGGAGGTACTGCAGCTGGGCCAGCTCGACCTGCGCCTTGCCCTCGCTGGAGCGCGCGTGTTGGGCGAAGATGTCGAGGATCAGCGCCGTACGGTCGACGACCTTGACCTTGACCACCTCTTCGAGCTGGCGCAGCTGTCCCGGCGCAAGCTCGCCGTCGCAGATCACCGTGTCGGCGCTTTCGGCGAGCACGACGTCGCGCAGCTCCTTCGCCTTCCCGGAACCGATGTAGGTCGCCGGGTCGGGGCGGACGCGGCGCTGGATGAGCGCGTCGAGCACCAGCGATCCGGCCGTCTCGGCGAGGCGGGCCAGCTCGGCGAGCGAGTTC